>CAYZDQ010000469.1:0-207 GCA_964476955.1 uncultured Anaerolineaceae bacterium | reverse complement strand
AGATGGGCGTGGAGGATCCGCGCGAGATGGAGCGGCTGGCGAAGACGGTGGAGAACGTGGCCCATCGCCGCTGGCTCGTGAGCGACGACGTCGACGAGCACATCGAACAGATCCGCCCGTACCTCGAGTGGGGCTTCGACCACCTCGTCTTCCACTTCCCCGGCGACGACCAGGACCGGGCCATGGCGCTCTACGCGGAGAAGGTGC
>CAYZDQ010000468.1:0-2867 GCA_964476955.1 uncultured Anaerolineaceae bacterium | reverse complement strand
GGCCCTCACGGTCCTTGGCCTTCGACCAGGGCGCGCGCTCCTTGAGCTGCTCCTCGCTCATCTGGCGGATGGCGCTGAAGCCCTTGGCGACGGCGTCGCCGTGGCCGCGGTGGCTGGAGCTGATGCGGTCGCTCAGGCCCAGCACCGAGCTGGCGCCGACGGCCGTGCCTTCCTGGCCGATGGAGACGTGCGTGGGGCCGCGATAAGCGTAGCCCTGCAGCGGCTCGTAGCCACCCGAGCGCAGGCGGACGATCATCTCCTCGACCTCGCGGATGGCGAGCATGTCGTCGATCGCCGCGGCGCCGTCGAGGTGGCGGCTGCGCAGCTCATAGGCGAGGTCGCCGCTGTACTGGAAGCCGCGAACCTCCGGCGGCTGGATGGTGAACGGCTCGAACTCCGGACGCATGTCCGACTTGTAGAGCGTGCGGGTATCGGTCATCGATCCTCCTCAGGCGACCAGGACGCGGACGCCGGCGTGCTCGAACGTGGCGCTGGCCTCCTCGCCCAGTGCGGCGTCGGTGATGACGACGTCGATCTGGTCGAGACGGCCCGCTTGGGCGAATGAACGGGTGCCGAGCTTGGAGCCATCCACCAGGAGCACGGACTCGCGCGCGTGGGCGAGCACGTGCTCCTTGGTGAAGGCCTCGGCGGGGTCGGTCGTGGTCATGCCAGCGTCGAGCGACAGGCTGAACGTGCCCACGAAGGCGTGGTCGAGATAGAGCTCATCGAGCACCCTGGTGCTCAGGGGGCCGACGAGCGCCTGGCTGAGAGCGCGCAGCTCACCGCCGATGACGATGAGCCGGGGCCCGGCACCGGCCAGCTCGTTGATGGCCGGCAGGCTGTTGGTGACGACCGTGATGTCAGTGCGGTGGGCCAGGACCTTTGCCAGCTCGAGGCAGGTAGAGCCGGCGTCGAGGTAGATCTTGGAGTCAGGCTCCACGAGGGCCGCGGCACGCTCGGCGATGCGGCGCTTCTGCGCGGGGTTGGTGGCGGCCTTGGCCTCGAAGCGAGCCTCGATGGGGCGGAGCTCGACCGAGATCGCGCCGCCGTGGACGCGCCGCAGCTCGCCCTCTTCCTCCAGCTCGTGGAGGTCGCGGCGGATGGTGGCAGTGGAGACGCCCAGCTCTTCCTTGAGATCCTCGACACGCACCGCGTGGCGCGAATTGACGATCTGCTTCACGCGCTCACGCCGCTCCGGCGCGAACGCGACGACGTTGCTTGGCGGCGATGGCATCTGCTCAGGTTCGCTCATGAATGAGTCATATATGAGCACAAACGAGCAGAAACGTCAATACGCCTGGTGGCCTGGTCCGCCCCACGTGGCTCGCCCGGATGCACTCGTCGCCAGACAAAGAGGAAGCGGCGCCCACATCGTGGTGAGCGCCGCCTGGAGGAGCGTGTTCGGTCGGGGCGAGGCGCCCGGGCTTCGCTACGCGATCTGCTTGCCCGCGTCCGGCCCCACGGACTGGTCGTAGACCGCCTCCACCGTGATGAAGACGACGTACTGCAGTGGGGGAAGCTCCTGCGGGGCTGCTTTCAGCTCGGCGGCCATGCCCTCGTAGAGCGGACCTGAGTCCAGCATCTCCGCAGTGCCCTTGATCTGGTAGCCGCTGGTCGTGGCCTCGTCCACGACGGTGACCGCGACCTTGGGATTCGCCTGCAGGTTCTCGCGGGTCTTGCGAGAGAACAGATCGGCGAAGAGAACGTGCTCGTCGTCGGCTACGCGGACCGTGCCCTTCGGCGTAGCGTTGGGCTCGCCGTCGGCCGAGGCCGTGGCGACCCACGCCGTCCTGCCGTCCATGAACTCCTGGACTTCCGCTGGGATCAATGCCATCTACTTCCTCTCACTGCGACCAGGCTCGCGAACCCGCATCGGGTCCGAGACCGTCGCACGACGGGCCAAGGCAATAGTGGCACGCCCGGCCCGTCTATCCCAGCCAGAGTCGAAGCTACGCCACGTTCGCCCGCTGCCGATCCGATCGTTGGCTGGGATCTGCCGCGGGCGGGCCACCCTTGAGTGACGCCACCTCAGGGCCTACGATGGCGCCACGGCGATCAGGCATGCGTTGGGGGACCGATGACGCAGGGGCAGGACGCGCTTCGTTCGGGTACGTCGGCCGCCGGGCCGGCGGCCGACGCGGTCGACGGCGACGACCGCGCGGTGGCCACGCTCGTCGAGTTCATGGAGGTCGAAGGGCGCGTCCAGACCTCGGGCACGGCCCACCACACGTTCCTTCGTAGCGCGGTCACCGCAGCAGGGCATCGTCGGTGTCGACCTCCAGCAGGTCGAACACGACACGATTGCGTCCGGAGTGCACGGATCCAGCCTCCACGCGGCCAAGACGGTCAGCGCCAGCCCCACGGAGACCGAAACACTGCAGTTGCGACGTCGACTGGTCGAGTTCGACCTCGCGGAGGTTGAAGCGAGCCACGCTGCGAGGTGCCTGCAGCTTCAGGGGTGGCTGGTCCCGCGTCTCGTGTGGCCGGCCCTGCCGCACAGCGGGCGAACTCGAGGTCCCGACACGCCCTTCCCGGGGTCGATCGCCCATGCGGCCCCGTACTTGCCACCACGCGGTCACGGCTGACACTCCTGCCCGCGGCGCGGCAAGGATGGGCCACCGGACCGCGGACGGGCGTCTGACTGGTCACGATCGCCCGCCGTACGGCAAGGCCGACGCCACCAGACGAGGGACCTGCCTCAGTAGCCGCAGCCACCCGTCCCGCCCCAGCCACGCACAAGCAGAAGCGGCGCCCGCGTTGGGTGCGAGCGCCGCCTGGAGGAGCGTGTTCACAACCTCCCGAGGAAGTACACCTAGCTCAGCAGCTCCTGGGCCACGGTGGCCGCGGTCGCGGCATCCTTGGCGAAG
>CAYZDQ010000467.1:0-2877 GCA_964476955.1 uncultured Anaerolineaceae bacterium | reverse complement strand
CACGCGGCAAGACATGGGGCAGCGACAAGGAAGTCACGTGTAAGTGCCGATCGGCAAGATCTCAGGCATGGCTGGATACGAACGGAAGGGCGACCGCGCAAGGCGGGTCGCGATGCACACCCTTGAGAGCCTCGGACGTGAGATCCGCCAGGCTCGGCTCGATGTCGACCTTAGCCAGGCCGTCGCGTCCGCTGCGGTCGGCAAGTCGGCCTCCTCGTGGAGCAGGATCGAACGCGGCGCCGCACCGAAGCTGCCGTTGGCGGACCTCGTCCTGGCCGCGGCCGTGGTCGGGCTCGACCTCAGTGTGCGCGCATACCCGGCAGGGTCGCCGTTGCGGGACCAGGCCCACCTCGAGCTGCTGGAGCGACTGCGGATCCACCTCGCCCATGAGGTCGGCTGGGCGACCGAGGTGCCATTGCCGAACGCGGGGGACAAGCGTGCCTGGGATGCGATGATCCGGGTCGCTGCGATCCGCATCGGGGTAGAGGCGGAGACGCGCGCCCGAGATGCACAGGCCCTCCAGCGTCGGCTCTCGCTGAAGCGTCGCGACGGTGGCGTCGACCACGTGATCCTGCTGCTGGCAGACACCCGCCACAACCGGGAGTTCGTGCGGGCGGCGGGTGCCGGATTCGGGGCTGACTTCCCCGTTCCCGGCGCCATGGCCCTGCAGCAGCTGGCTGCCGGAGAAGACCCTGGCGGCAGTTCGATCGTCCTGCTGTGAGACTCGCGCCAGTCGAGGTGGGCTGACCATCGCTCCAGGCCGACCGACCATCGCTCTGCCGCTGAACGGGCGAATACGACGCCCGAGCGCGCCAGCCGGTCGCGGCAAAGCGTAGGTTTGCCGCGAGGCGGCATGAAGTGGCGATCCTTGCCGTCGCACGGCAGAAGGCCCCCAGGTGGGCCGAATCCGGCAGCCGAGCCGACAGGGACTCTGCCGACCGACCGACCGGCGGTCGAGCTCAGCCGTTGCGCGGCAATGAAGGTGCTAGCACCAACGGCCTGTCGCTGAGGTGACCTCGCCCTGCTCGGACCGCAGCCGAGGTGCTCGCCGGCGTGCACTCACCGGGTGGCCCTGAGACGCCCGCGGCCGAGGTCAGCCGGCGCAGGTGACCGTCGCTCGAACGGCCCTGACGGTCGTCCCGTGTAGGATGGCGGCCCGATGTTCGAACGTACCGCGCTGCCCGACGGGCCCCGTGTCATCTCCGCCCGTCTACCCGGCATGCGCTCGCTGTCCGCGGCTGCATACGTGATGGTCGGCTCCCGCGGCGAGACGCGCGCCAAGTCCGGCCTGGCCCACTTCATGGAGCACATCACCTTCAAGGGCACGCAGAAGCTGCCCACGACGCGTGAGGTCTCGGAGGCCATCGAGGGCGTGGGTGGCAGCTCGAACGCGGCCACCGACCGTGAGACCACCGTGTACTGGACACGCCTGCCCGTGCGCGAGGCGGAGCTCGGCGTGGACGTCCTGGCCGAGCTGACGCTGCGCCCGCAGCTGCGCAGCGAGGACATCGCCCATGAGCGCGAGATCATCATCGATGAGATCCGCTCCTACCGAGACGATCCGGCCCAGTTCATCTACAACATCTGGGACGAAGCCTGGTTCGGCGACACACCCCTGGGCTGGGAGATCGCCGGAGACGAGGAGTCGGTCCGTTCGCTGACCGACGAGGACATCCGCGGCTTCTGGGCCAGCGGCTATCGGCCCTCGAACATGGTCGTGGCCCTGGCCGGTGATCTCAGCCACGCGGACGCGGTCGAGCTGGTCGAGCGTTCCTTCGGACGTGGTGACGCGGCGGCACAGTCCTACCTCCCGGCACCGCCCGGCCCGGTCGAGCGGATGCGCCTCGATCACCGCCACACGGCACAGGCACACGTGGCCCTGGGCCTGCCCGGCCTGCCGCGTGACCACGACGAGCAGTGGACCTTGGACCTGCTCAACACCGTCCTCGGCGACGGCACCTCTTCACGCCTGTTCATGCGCATCCGCGAGGAGGAGGGCCTGGCCTACGACGTGCACTCGTTCCAGACCGATTACGCTGACACTGGCATCCTGCAGGTCTACATGGGCGTGGATGCCGACGATGTCGTGCCGGCCATGCGCAGCGTCCTCGCCGAGCTCGCCCGACTGCGAGACGAGCCGGTGCCGGCCGCGGAGCTGGAGCGGGCTCGAAGCTTCACGCTTGGCCGCCTGGAGCTGCGGCTGGAGGAGTCGCGTTCGATGGCCTCGTTCCTTGGTAGCCAGGAGGCGCTCCACGACCGGGTCATGACGATGGACGAGGTGATGGACGCACTACGAGCGGTGACCGCCGACGACATCCAGTCGCTGGCCGGGCGATTGGTGCGGGACGAGGCGCTCTGTGGTGCCGTAATCGGCCCCAACCTCGAGTCGCGCAGCCTCGAAGGCGCGCTGCGGCTGCCATGACCGACGAGCCACGCAACGACCAGGCCAAGGACACTCGGTCCGGGTCGGCTGACGATGCCACGACGGGTCCGTCGCAGGTAGCGCCCGGGACCCCACCCACGTCCCAGGGTCCGAGGCCGCCCGGCCCACCCATCCCGAACATGCCGCCGCCCATGGCTCCAGCGCCCGGCCGACCGATGGCGCCGGGACGGCCACCGCCGGGTCCGCCACCGGTCGCTCCGTGGCCACCCGGGGCCGTGCCGCCGCCTGGAGCGGTGCCACCCGGTGCGATGCCTCCGCCGGCAACCGCACCTGCTGGTGCGATGCCGCCCGGTGCGGTGCCACCCGGTGCGATGCCGCCCGGTGCGATGCCGCCCGGTGCGGTGCCACCCGGTGCGGTGCCACCCGGTGCGATGCCGCCCGGCGTCATGCCGCCGCCCGGCGTCCCTCCGCACCCGATGGGTTCGCCGACCGCA
>CAYZDQ010000466.1:0-2880 GCA_964476955.1 uncultured Anaerolineaceae bacterium | reverse complement strand
CTGATCGCCAGTGCCGCCCCCCTGAGCGCGGGCGAGATGAGCCTGGAGAAGCTGGATCCTGCGCCTGTCCTGGACGCGGGAGGGCGGACCGTATACCGGGCTCCCCAGATCCGCAGCACGGTGATCGTGGACGGGCGCCTGGACGAACCGGCATGGCGACGTGCGCATCGGACTGGGCCGTTCATCAGGGTCGGGAAGTCGCAGCGCGGCCGCATCGTGTTCCCCGACGCGGAGACCGAGGTCAGGTTCCTGTACGACGGAGACGGAATATACGTCGGTTTCCGCTGCGTGGAGCCGCAGACCGACAGCCTGCTGGCCGGCACCACCGAACACGACGACTTCGCCATCTTCCGCTTCGGCCGCAAGCGTGATCGCGCCTTCGAGGTCCTCCGGTAGAGGGGTGTGAGGGTTGCGATACCCCGTGGAGTGGTGCATCCTGTCAGCGCCATGGACCGCGCCGTGCAGGTCATGATCGATCCGGACGAGCGACGGCGAGCCAGACGGCGAGCCGCCGAACAGGGCCTCACGCTCCCTGAGTACATCTCCCGACTCATCAAGGCTGACCTCGATTCGTGGGAGGCGAACACCGACGAATCCGACCCGTCCGCGATCATCCCCGTCGCGACGGAGAACCCGCCCGACCACGATGGCATGTACATCGGCGAGGCCGTGGCGGCGCGCATGAACAGGACGCCCGAGCAGGAGCCCTAGCGCCGGACGGCATGAGGATAGCCCGGGCGTTCGTGGCCCGGGCCTTGCTCGCTGAGCGTCGGTGGTTCGGTGCTAGTTGACCTTTGTGAGCAGGCCGGTCGAGCCGTTGCCGCTGGCCTTGATGGCGCCCTCTTCGTCACCTTCGGACCCGGGCAGGCCCCAGGGGTTGCCCACGCCGGTGTCGTCCTTGTCCTCTGTGTCCTCCCCGGTCTCCGCGTCGGCCTCGGCCTGCGCGTCGTTCTCGGCCACGACGGCTTCGGCCTCGCTCACGACCTCGGGGGACGCATCGGCCGTCTCGGGCTCCGGCTCAGACTCGGCATCGGCTGCGTCGCCTTCAGCCTCGGTCTTCACCTCGTCGTCGGCCTTGGCCATGACCTCGGCGGCCTTGGCAGCGACGGTATCGGAGAGATCGACCTCGTCACTCGAGAGGGCGAGGTGCGGGACCACGATGGCTTCGTTCTCACCCTTCCACACCTGCAGCTCCACGACGACGAGCGGCAGATGCTCAGCCAGCGTCTCGAGCGTGGTCTGGTAGCGATCGGAGACGGCCTCGGTCACGAGCACCGCGACGTGGGTCTTGTCGGGATGAAGGACGCGGTTGCGAGCCCAGTTGTCGAGGACGCCGAACCCGCGTGACGCCTCCATCTCGCCCAGCTGCACATCGACACTGAAGCAGTGGTCGTCAGCGGTGGCCACGAACGAACGCCCGTCCTCCTCGGTGGCGCCCTCGGTGACCTCCATCTCCCCCAGTCCGAGGCGGTTCGGCTGCTCCGACAGCCACGTCGCCATCCAGGCCTCGTCCTTGCCCAGGTCGGTGACCGTCGAAACGGCTCCGGAAACGATGTTGGTCATCCCTCTGCTCCTCGCGCTACACAGGCTCGGCTCCGGCGCGGGTGCCGGACACGTCGGATCGAGTACACCGCTGCTGCGGATTCGGCACCACGGCCCCGAAGGTCCGCCCCCCGGTGGGCCCTGTGGCGCGTCCGGGCACCATCAGGGGTGCAATCGTGTGCGACGATTGGTGTTCCCCCGCCGCCACAGCCCCTCGCGCCCGCGCCTGCCTGCGCTCCTGAAAGGAGCTTCGATGTCCGCCAAGTCCACCCCCAAGAAGCCCGCTGCCAAGGCCGGCAAGTCCACGAAGTCGACAGCCAAGCCCAAGGCAGCCGCGAAACCGAAGGCGGCGACGACGACGAAGGCGGCCGCGAGCGCGAAGCCCACCAAGGCGACGAAGGCGACGAAGGCCGCTGCGAGCGCGAAGCCGAAGGCTCCCGCGAAGCCGAAGACAGCTGCGAAGACCGCGGCCAAGCCCAAGGCAGTCGCGAAGCCCAAGGCAGTAGCGAGCGCGAAGCCGGCAACGGCGAGCAAGGCACCTACCAAGGCCACGGCGACAGCGAAGCCGAAGACCACGAAGAAGCCGGCCGCGAAGGCCGCCGCAGGGCCCGATCCGATCGAGTCGGTGCGCCCGCTCATCAAGGTCCGCCAGGCGCGCGAGTTCACCACCAAGAAGGTGACCAAGGCAGAGCTGGAGGCGATCACCGAGGTCGCGCGTTGGTCCGGCAGCAGCCGCAACGAGCAGCCCTGCCGCTTCGTCGCCATCCGCGATCGCCTGCTCATCCGCCGAGTGGCGGACCTGGGCCTGCCGCAGACTCGCGGGCTGCCCACGGCCACAGCCGCGGTCGCGATCATCGTGCCCGAGGAGCCCGAGCGCGAGCTCTCGCGTGCCTTCGACGACGGACGTGCCGCGGAGCGCATGCTCATCGCCGCGCACATGCTGGGCCTGGGTGGCGGCATCTCCCGTGTGCGCAAGGACGTGCGCGCCGGCATCAACGAGGCACTGCAGCTGCCGTCGAACCGCTCGGTGCGCACGATCGTGGGTATCGGCCACCCGACCGAGGATGCACTTCAGCCGAAGTCGCGCCCAGGCCAGGCGCGCCTCCCACGGAAAGAGGTCGTCTACGACGAGCGCTGGCCGGAGCCGCCCGTCAAGGAGTAGCCGCCGTGGTACCACGCGCGTCGTCAGCGCCGCGACATGCCGGTCGCCGGCGACTTCCTGGTCACGCGCGGTGCGTGATGGCGACTTCTTGGTCATATGTACGCGTGGGGCCCATTAGGCAGGGCGGATCCCAGTCAACGTCGCAACACGGGCGGTGATCGGAGAAGTGTAGCCAT
>CAYZDQ010000465.1:0-2885 GCA_964476955.1 uncultured Anaerolineaceae bacterium | reverse complement strand
GGCCCGGCAACCCCAGCGCCTACGGGTATATGGGCTGCATTCGTCATCCCATGAGTCACCGCCGCGCGCGGCGTACCGCTGCTCAGGATGGACGCAGATCAGAACGGGAATGACGAGATGATGAGCGGCTTTGGGCGCTGCGGGGAGTGGTTTGCCTGGCAGCGCTACGGTGAAGACGGACGTCCCGACCTGATGAGCCTGGCAAAGGGTCTCACCGCCTTCGTCGATCGAGCCAGGAAGGAAGGAGTCTCCTTCGCCACACGCGGCAATCTCGTTCTCATCGCGCCGCCGCTGGTGATCGGGGAGGAGGATCTGATGGATGGCCTTTCGTTGATGGAGCGCCTACTCAAAGGATTGGAGTGGTCATGACCTTCAAGCTCACCTATTCCACCGTGTTCGACCCACCGGAGGAGATGCACAGCAGCTTCGAGACGGCTCTGGCCGAGGTTCGGGCCGGTCTCGGGGCCACCCACGCCATGTACATCGACGGTGCGGATGTGGCCGGCGAGACGACGTCCGAGAACCGCAGCCCCGTCGATCGGCGTTTGATCCTCGGCCACTTCCCGGTCGGGGATGCCGCAGATGTCGACCGTGCGATGGCGGCTGCCAAGCGAGCGTTCCCAGCCTGGCGCATGACGCCTCACGCGGAGCGGCTCGCACTCGTCAGACGCACCGCGGCACTGATCGAGGAGCGCGTCTACCACATCGGCGCAGCGCTGGCGCTGGAGGTGGGAAAGAACCGCATGGAGTCCCTTGGCGAGACCCAGGAGACCGCCGACTTCTTCACCGGCTATGCGGCGGAGTTCGAGCGCAACCAGAGCTATGACCTGGAGCTGCCCGACGATCCACTGGCCGAGTACGCCTCACACAACCGCACCATCCTCAAGCCACACGGTGTGTGGGGCGTGATCGTGCCTTTCAACTTCCCCCTCGCCCTCGGTGGGGGACCGCTGGCGGCGGCCCTCGTGACCGGCAACACCGTCGTGTACAAAGGGGCGTCGGACACGCCCTGGGCCGGCCACCTGCTCGCGGACTGCATCCGTGATGCGGGTTTCCCTGACGGCGTCTTCAACTACGTCACGGGCCCCGGGAGCGTGGTCGGCGAGACCCTGGTCAATCATCCCGACCTCGCGGGCGTCACCTTCACCGGCTCCCACGAGGTGGGCATGCACCTGTATCGGACCATGGCGGGCGGTTCATATCCCCGCCCCTGCATCGCCGAGATGGGTGGCAAGAACGCCTGCATCGTGACCGCCCGGGGGGACCTGGAGCGAGCGGTCGCCGGCATCGTGCGCTCCGCCTACGGCCTTACCGGACAGAAGTGCTCCGCCCTCTCGAGGGTCTACGTCGAGGAGAGCATGGCCGACAGCCTGCTGGAGAGGATCGCCGAGGCTACCCGGGCCATCACGGTGGGCGACCCGACCCGACGCGAGATCTGGATGGGTCCGGTGATCAACGAGGGCGCGGCGCGCAACTTCGAAAGATACTGCGACGAGATCAAGGGCAAGGGCGGTCGCATCCTCCTTGGTGGCAGGCGCATGACCGAAGGTGACCTCGCCCACGGCCACTTCACGGAGTGCACCGTGTCCGAGGCTCCAGTCGATCACCCCCTGTTCCAGGAGGAGATGTTCTTGCCCATCCTCATGGTGGGCCGGGTCAAGGACGTCCGCGAGGGTGTCGCCCTCGCCAACGACAGCTCCCTCGGCCTCACCGGAGGCTGTTACGGCGACGAGGAGGAGGTGCGGTACTTCCTCGACAACATCGAGGCGGGCGTCATTTATGCGAACCGTCCCCAGGGGGCCACCACCGGCGCCTGGCCGGGATACCAGGCGTTCGGCGGATGGAAGGGCTCGGGCTCCACGGGCAAGGCCATCGGTTCCTTCTACTACCTGCCGTTGTACCTGCGCGAGCAATCGCAGACCGTGGTCGAATGAGCCGACTGGAGTGATTGCAGAGCGCTGCCGGGAGGGACACATGAAGAGCCAGCACATCAAGACCGACCTGCCGGGTCCCAAGGCCCGGGCGATTCTGGAGCGGGATGCGATGGTCGTGTCGCCGTCCTACCCGCGCGATTATCCGTTCGTCATGTCGCACGGCCGCGGCGCCGAGGTGTGGGACGTGGACGGCAATCGCTTCCTCGACTTCGCGGCGGGCATCGCCGTATGCGGCACCGGTCACTCCCACCCACAGGTCGTGGAGGCCGTCAAGGAGGCCGCCGACCGGTTCCTGCACATCAGCTCCGACTACTGGCACGAGGGGCAGGTCCGCCTCGCCGAGCGGATCGCTGAGCTGAACCCACTGCACGAGCCGGCGATGTGCTTCTTCACCCAATCAGGCACCGAGAGCGTGGAAGGCGCTCTCAAGCTGGCCCGCCAGGTGACCGGGCGTCCCCGCTTCATCGGCTTTCTCGGCTCCTTCCACGGCCGAACCATGGGCTCTCTCGCGTTTACCTCGAGCAAGTACACCCAACAGAGCGGATTCTTCCCGACGATGCCCGGCGTCACCCATGTGCCGTTTCCCAACAGCTACCGGCCGCTGTTTGCCGGCAACGACCAGGGGCGGGCCGTGCTCGACTACATCGAGCACGTGCTCTTCCAGGCCAACGTGCCGCCGACCGAGGTGGCGGCCATCCTGGTCGAGCCGGTTCTCGGCGAGGGCGGCTACATCGTTCCCCCGGACAGCTTCCTGCCCGGCCTGCGCGCGCTCTGCGACCGTCACGGAATCCTGCTCATCTTCGACGAGGTGCAGTGCGGCGTCGGGCGGACCGGGAAGATGTTCGCCAGCCAGCACTGGGGCGTCGCACCGGACATCATGACGCTGGCCAAGGGTCTGGGATCGGGTATGCCGATCGGTCTGATCGTCGCCAAGAAGAGCATCATGGAGAG
>CAYZDQ010000464.1:0-2885 GCA_964476955.1 uncultured Anaerolineaceae bacterium | reverse complement strand
TTCACCGATGCCACCAAGGCCGCCGGCCACCTCGAGGGCGGCGCCAAGAAGGTCCTCATCTCCGCCCCCGCGAAGAACGAGGACGCCACCATCGTGCTCGGCGTCAACGAAGACATCTACGACTCGGCCAAGCACAACGTCATCAGCAACGCCAGCTGCACCACCAACTGCCTTGCGCCGGCCGCCAAGGTCGTCCATGACAACTGGGGCATCATGCGTGGCCTGATGAACACCATCCACAGCTACACCAACGACCAGAAGGTCCTCGACGTCTTCCACAAGGACCCGCGCCGCGCCCGCGCCGCCGGTCTGAACATCATCCCCACCTCGACCGGTGCGGCCAAGGCCCTGGCCCTGGTCATCCCCGAGCTCAAGGGCAAGTTCGACGGCTTCAGCCTGCGCGTCCCGACCCCGACCGTGTCGGTCGTCGACTTCACCGCGGAGCTCGAGAAGGACGCCTCGGCCGAGGAGCTCAACGCTGCCTTCCAGGCCGCCGCTGAGGGCCCCATGAAGGGCATCCTCGGGATCGAGTTCCAGAAGCTCGTCTCCATGGACTTCAAGGCCGACGAGCGCAGCTCGATCATCGACGCCGACAGCACGATGAGCCTGGGTGGCAACTTCGTGAAGGTCCTCGCCTGGTACGACAACGAGTGGGGCTACAGCTGCCGCGTCGCCGATCTCGTCAAGTACATGGGCGACCGCCTCTAGGTCGCGCGGCGCGGACGGACCGAAGCACGACATGGCTAAGCTAACCATCCGGGACTTCGACCCGCGGGGCAAACGTATCCTCATGCGCGTCGATTTCAACGTCCCCATCGAGGATGGCCGGGTCCGGGATGATTCCCGGATCCGCGCTGCCCTCCCCAGCATCGTCTACCTGCTCGAGCGCGGCGCTTCGATCGTGCTCATGAGCCACCTCGGCCGGCCCAAGGGCAAGGTCACCGACTCGCTGCGGCTCCGCCCTGTGGCACAGCACTTCTCCGACCTCATCGGTCGGCCTGTGCCCGCCACCGGCGACTGCATCGGGCTCGGTACCACGGACGCGGTGAACCGCATGAAGCCCGGGCAGCTGCTGCTGCTCGAGAACCTCCGTTTCCACGCGGAGGAGACCGACAACGAGCCCGAGTTCGCGGCGCAGCTCGCGACCTACGGCGACGTCTACGTCAACGATGCCTTCGGCACCGCACACCGCGCGCATGCCAGCACGGTAGGCGTGGCCGAGATCCTGCCGGCCTACGCGGGTCTGCTCATGGAGCGCGAGATCCGAAATCTCGGCGCCCTCATGGAGAACCCCAGGAAGCCGTACGCCGCGATCATCGGCGGGGCCAAGGTCTCCGACAAGATCAAGGTCCTCGACTCGCTCCTCGAGCGTGTCGACAAGCTCGTCATCGGTGGCGGCATGGCCAACACCTTCCTGGTCGCCCAGGGCTACACCGTCGGCAAGAGCCTGCTGGAGCAGGATCGCGTCGACGACGCCACGCGCATCATGAAGACGGCCGAGAAGAAGGGCGTGGAGCTGCTGCTCCCGACCGACGTGCTCGTGGCCAAGGAAGTCACCCGTGGCGCGGAGCACAAGGTCGTGCCCGTCAAGAAGATCCCCAACTCGTGGTCCGCGGTCGACATCGGCCCCGACTCCCGCGAAGCCTTCGAGGCGGCCCTGGCCGATGCCATGACCGTCGTCTGGAACGGCCCCATGGGCGTCTTCGAGGTCCCCACCTTCGGCGATGGCACGCGCTCGATGGCGCGCATGCTGGCTGACCGTGTCGACGCTGGTGCGTCGGTCGTGGTCGGCGGCGGCGACTCCGTCGCAGCCATCGAGGAGCTCGGCCTGACCGCTCGCTTCACCCACATCTCCACCGGCGGTGGCGCCTCTCTCGAGTTCCTCGAGGGCAAGGAGCTGCCAGGCATCAAGGTCCTGCAGGACCGTACGGAGGCAGTCGCTTAGATGACGCTCATCGATTACATCGACGCGCAGGAGATCCTCGACTCCCGTGGCAACCCCACGGTCGAGGTGACCGTCGTCCTCGACGAGGGCGCGGTCGGCCGTGCAGCCGTCCCCTCTGGTGCCTCCACCGGCGCCCATGAGGCGGTCGAGTTGCGTGACGGTGACAAGTCGCGCTACAACGGCAAGGGCGTCCAGCAGGCCGTCACCAACGTCGTCGAGACCATCGCTCCGGCGATCCTCGGCGAGGACGCCTCGGACCAGGGGGGCATCGACGCGCTCCTCAAGCAGCTCGACGGCACGCCTAACAAGGGGGCGCTCGGCGCCAATGCCATCCTCGGCGTGTCGCTGGCCTGTGCCCATGCCTCGTCTGTGGCCTACGGCCTGCCGCTGTACCGCTACCTCGGTGGCGCCGGCGCGTGGACCATGCCCGTGCCCATGTTCAACATCCTCAACGGCGGCCAGCATGCCGCGGACTCCACGGACTTCCAGGAGTTCATGGTCATGCCCGTGGGCCTGGACACCTTCGCCGAGGCGCTGCGCGCCGGGTCGGAGATCTTCCATGCCCTCAAGGCCGAGCTGCACGATCAGGGCCTGGCCACGGGGCAGGGCGACGAGGGCGGCTTCGCACCGACCCTGCCGTCCAACGCCGCGGCCATCGAGACCGTGCTCAAGGCGGTGGAGCGTGCTGGCTACAAACCCGGTGAGCAGATCGCCATCGCGCTCGACCCGGCCATCACCGAGCTCATCGACGGTGAGCCTGATGCCGAGGGTGAGTACACCTACAAGCTGGCCAAGGAAGGCCGCTCGCTCAAGACCAGCGAGATGGTCGAGTTCTGGGCCGACTGGATCGACAAGTACCCCATCGTCAGCCTCGAGGACGGCATCGGTGAGGACGACTGGGCCGGCTGGAAGAAGTTGACCCAGAAGGTCGGCGACAAGT
>CAYZDQ010000463.1:1920-2890 GCA_964476955.1 uncultured Anaerolineaceae bacterium | reverse complement strand
GTTGTTGGCGATGACGTGCACGGCGGTGGCATCGAAGCCGGCGGCCTTGGCGGCCTTGAGCGAGAGACCGGTCAGGCCCGCGGAGGTACCGAAGACGCGCACGATGCTGGTGCCCCAGGCGGCTGGTGCCTCGCGCGACTCACCGGTCACCGCATGCTCGCCCGCGAGGCGGCCCGTGCGGTTGGCCGGCCCCGCCAGCGGCACGCGCAGCTTGGCACCGGTCGGCCCGTAGGTGTACTCGGCCGCGTCACCCACCGCGTAGATGTCAGGGTCGTTGGTGCGCAGGTGCTCGTCGGTGGCGATGCCGCGGCTCTGGCCCAGCTCCACGCCGGCAGCTTCCGCCAGTCCCACGTTGGGTCGCACGCCGATGCCGAGCAGGACGATGTCAGCCGGCAGGCGCGTGCCATCGGCGAGCACCGCGGCCGTGGCGCGGCCGCCCTGCTCCTCGACCGAAGCGATACCGACCCCCAGCTCCAGGCGCACGCCGTTGTACTCGAGCTGACGGTGCAGCGGCTCCACCATCTCGGGGTCGTGCAGGGGCAGGACCTGCGGCTGCATCTCGACGAGCGCGACCTCCAGGCCCTTACGGCGGAACTGCTCGGCGGTCTCCAGACCGACGTAGCCGCCACCCACCACGACCGCGCGCTGCGCGTCGGGCATGGCCTCGGCGATGCGGTCGGTGTCCTCGAGGTTGCGCAGGGTGAAGACACCCTCGGCATCCACTCCGGGGAGCGGTGGCTCGATGGGGTCGGCGCCCGGGGCCAGGATGAGCTTGTCGTAGCCCATCTGGTACGACGAATCGGCGTCGAGGTCCACCACCGTGATCTCCTTGGCCGCACGGTCGATGCCGGTGACCTCGTGGCGGGTGCGCACCTCGATGTCGAAGCGGCGCTTGAACAGGGCCGGCTTGGCGATCAGCAGCGCGTCACGATCCTGGATCTCCCCACCGAGGTAGTACGGCAGGCCGCAG
>CAYZDQ010000463.1:0-1910 GCA_964476955.1 uncultured Anaerolineaceae bacterium | reverse complement strand
GGACACGTACGAGTCACGCTCGAAGATGATGATGCGAGCGTTCTCGTTCATGCGGCGGGCGCGGGCGGCGGCAGAAGCGCCACCGGCGACACCACCGACGATGAGGATGGTGGGGGCGTTCTCGGACACGGGTCGATCTCCGATCGAAGCAGGATTGGCTGAGTTTGTCGCCTCGATGATACTCAGTCTCAGACCCTGGCCCGCCGGCCGCGAGTCGTCCAGGGGCAGGCCATGCGGACCCTTTGGGCCGGCGTTGACCGACGACGCTCTATTGGTGAACGCCCACGTCGATCACCCAGCCACCGATAATCGATTGGACGCCCGTCACGGCTTGGCCTACGGTGATGGTCGCCCGAGTCGACCCAGGGGGTTCCTGTGAACAGTCCGACCAAGCCGCCGGTTGATGCCGCGGTCGTCGCCAACCGCGTGCTCCGACGCGGCCATCCGTTCCCGCTCAAGCGGGACGTGGCCGGCATCTTCGATGCGCTCATCGGGGGTCTGTTCCCGCAACTCACCACGGAGCCCGCGAGCGATGCAGAAGACCTGACCCAGCGGATCGACCGAGCGTGCGACCGCTTCGGGGCCATCGCCGCGCCCCTCGGCACCACGCCCGCAGCAGAGCTCGCGCAAGGCCTCCTGGCGGCTCTGCCGGAGGTCCACGAGCGCAGTCTGGAGGACGCGGAGGCCATCCTCGCGGGTGACCCGGCGGCCGAGTCGCTCGACGAGGTCATCGCGGCCTATCCGGGCTTCCTGGCCATTTCCGCCCATCGCCTGGCGCACGCCGTGCACCTGCTCACGGTGCCCATCGTGCCGCGCCTCATGGCGGAGCTGGCCCACTCCCGTTCCGGCGTCGATATCCATCCCGCGGCCACCATCGGCCACTCGTTCTGCATCGACCACGGCACCGGCATCGTCATCGGCGAGACCGCCGTCATCGGCGACGAGGTGAAGCTCTACCAGGGCGTGACGCTCGGCGCCCTCTCGGTCTCGAAGAGCAAGGCCGGCACCAAGCGTCACCCGACCATCGGCGATCGCGTCGTGATCTACGCCAATGCCACCGTGCTCGGTGGCGATACCACCATCGGTGCCGACAGCGTCGTCGGTGGCAACGTCTTCCTCACCAGCAGCGTGCCCCCGGGCTCGCTCGTCTATCAGACCCCCGACTACCGAGTCCGCCGCCAGCGAGGCGGCTTCGACGACTCGGACTTCGTCATCTGACCCAGGAGGCTCCTCGTGCGCTTTGACTCCATCCTGCAGACCATCGGCGATACGCCCCACCTTCGGATCAACCGTCTCTTCGACGACGGCGTGGAGGTCTGGGCCAAGCAGGAGCGAGCGAACCCCGGCGGCAGCATCAAGGACCGCATCGCCCTGTCCATGGTCGAGGACGCCGAGGAGCGCGGCGTGCTGAAGCCGGACACGGTGATCATCGAGCCCACCTCGGGAAACACCGGCATCGGCCTGGCGCTGGTCTGCGCGGTCAAGGGCTACCGGCTGATCCTGGTCATGCCCGATTCGTTCTCCATCGAGCGGCGCATGCTGATGAAGGCCTACGGCGCCGAGCTCGAGCTGACGCCTCGTGCGCTGGGCATGAAGGGCTCGATGGCGCGAGCTGACGAGATCGCGGCCGAGCTGCCCGATGCCTGGATCCCGTCGCAGTTCGCCAACCCCGCGAACCCGGCCGTTCACCGTCGCACCACCGCAGAGGAGATCGCGCGCGACTTCCCCGACGGGCTCGACTTCCTCGTCACCGGTACCGGTACGGCTGGGCACATCACCGGCTGTGCCGAGGTGCTCAAGGCACGCTGGCCCGACCTTCAGGTCTTCGCTGTCGAACCCACGCTTTCGCCGGTACTGTCGGGCGGCGAGCACTCGCCGCACCCGATCCAGGGCATCGGTCCGGGCTTCAT
>CAYZDQ010000462.1:0-2896 GCA_964476955.1 uncultured Anaerolineaceae bacterium | reverse complement strand
GCGGCCCACTGGTGGGTTTCTTGAGTTCCCCGTCACCGCACCGCTGGGGACGGCGTATTGCGTGATCGTCGAAGAGGGCCAGGAGCAGCCCCACGCGATCACCGGGATCGAGCCACGTCCGTTCACGCACGGCAGCCACGTGCGCGACATGGAGGCGAACGTGTGCGACCAAACGCCCGTGGACATCGGCTACGGCGGCGTGGTCGCGGACTGTGAGGGTGGACCGCTGACCTTCAGGTGGCTGGAGACCGGGGTCGACCCCGCCTCTGGCGCCGATCCCGGCTGGGGCTTCCGACCCGAGGTCACGATCCTGCTGCCAGGCCGCGAGGTACTCGGCTGGATCGGCGATTTCCCGCCACCGACGCCGGAGTCGCTGGAGCGAAGCCGGCAAGAGATGCTGAGGATGCTGGCGGAGGCCGGTTGGGATGGACGCGAAGAGGGCTACGACTTCGGCCATCGGGATCCGACGATCGATGACTCGAGTGACGACCTGATCGGTGCCTGAGTCCGCTCCCTGATCGTCGGGGCGAGGCACAGGTGCGCTGCTATCCTGCGCGCTGCGGGAGAGGTGGCCGAGTGGTTGAAGGCAACGGTCTTGAAAACCGTCAAGGGTGCAAGCTCTTCGTGGGTTCGAATCCCACCCTCTCCGCCAGGTTCCGAGTGTGAAGAAGTCCATCTGACAAGCCGTCCGCGAGCAAGCTGGCGGTGAGCCTTGAGGACGAGCGGAAGCCCGCCTGACTCAGGAAAAGCGAACGCTCTGGCTCGCTGAACCGTCGAGTAGACATGCAGGATCGGCAGCGCACCTTGACTACCCCGCAGACGATGTGGGCAAGGAGGGTCGCGCAGGAACGTGGAGCCTTGACTCATCAGTCCGACGTCGGGGAGCGGGCGCGTTTGCTCCGCGAGTTGGCCGAAGACTCACTGCGTGATGCGTACCGGCTTGCCGGAGCGATTCTCCGCGACCCTGCGGAAGCCGAGGATGCCGTCCACGACGCCTTCGTCGCGGGCTGGCAGAAGTGGCCCACGCTGCGTGACGTCGACAAGTTCGACGCCTGGTTCAGGCGCATCGTGGTGAACGTATGCCGGGAGCGGCTCCGGACCCCGTTGATGAGGGCCCTTCCCATCCGCTGGTCGGTCTCATCTTCTCCGGTGGCTTACCGCCGCTGCCTGGACCACCGGTTGCCGAGTAGGTCCGCTCGGCAGGAGTCCTGCGTAGACCCACGGGTCCCTCGGTCTTCGGGCTGAGGGACCCGCTTCCGCGTCCATGAGGCCCAGGCTGCGACTGTAGGTACACATCAGGGATGAGTTTCGACGCGCTCACCACTCATAGGTGTTAGCGGGCTGGTACAACATTGGCCCGCCCGGCGGTCGACACGACCGACGGTCACGGAGCACGGTGGCATGGACCGAGACCTCATCCTTCAGGCACAGGCAGGTGACCAGCGAGCATTCGATGCGTTGGCGCTTGCTGACTACTCCCGGCTCTATCGCGTAGCGCACGGCATCCTCCGCGATCCCTCCCATGCCGAGGACGCGACCCAACAGGCCTACCTCGACATCTGGCGCAACATCCAGCGCCTGCGGGATCCTGCCAAGTTCGAGGCGTGGTCCTACCGCGTGCTCGTCCACGCCTGCTACGCCGAGGCCAAGCGGACACCCAAGTGGATGCCGGATACGGCGCTGCCGCCGAGCCACGAACCGAGGGCCACGGATGCCTATGCCTCGGTCATCGACCGCGATGAGCTGGAGGTCGGCTTCAGGCATCTCTCGGTAGATCAGCGTGCCGTCATCGTCCTGCACTACTTGCTGGACATGACGCTGGAGCAGGTGGCCGAGACCCTTGGCGTACGTCAAGGCACCGTGAACTCCCGCCTCAGTCGGGGCATGGATGCGATGCGCAAGGCGATGGGTGGGGACTTCGAGCCCGAGCCACGCGCCACAGCCGATCAGGGGAATGTGACATGACCAACAAGCAGTTGGCTCCCAAGGTTCGGGCGTGGCTGAAAGGCACGGACCACGAGCCGGAGGACGCACGACGAAGCGTAGGCATCATCTCCAGCCGCGCAGAGCAGACCGGGCAGCGCGGACGCTGGTGGCCGCTGCCTTCGTTCCGACACAGAACCGGGTCAAACGTGGCCAACCTGGCCGCCCAGCGACGGCCCACTTCCATCCCGGTCTCCAACGGCCATACCCCCACCGTCATCGAGAGGACCACATCCATGTTCAGCCCAGTCAAAGCCATCACCGCCGGTGCCATCGTCTTCGCCCTCGGCAGTGCCTTCCTCATCGCCCAGCCGTTCGACCGGCAGGCGAACGTGCCGCAGGCCGAGGCTGAGGCCGAAGCCGTGGCCCCGACATGGATCACCGGCAACGTGGCGTACGCTCCCTCCTGCAAGAGCCCTAGTCTCGAGGTGGGTGGCGTCGTCCGGCACGATTGGGGCTACGAGTGCAGCCCTCAGAGATGGACGTCCAGTGACCCACGCCTCACTGGCGAGGTGTCGTATCGGTGGAACGAGGACGTCTACAACACGGATGAAGGCTTCATCTCGGTCAACACGGCTGCCGCCTACATGCGGAACGACGATGGCGGATGGGCGTGCTCGTCCAGCAATCTTCTCGAAGGCTCCGGGCTCCACCCGGACACGGTGACCGGGGAGACCCTGACGTGCGTCGGAGAGGGCGGCTACGAGGGCCTCTCGGCCCTCCTCGTCCTCGATGAAGGCCCTGCCCACCCGCTGGTCGGCCTCATCTTCGCCGGTGGCTTCCCGCCGCTGCCTGAGCCACCCGCTGCCGAGTAGGCCTACGCAGCAGAAGCCGTCCTTCGAGACACCGGATCCCTCGGTCTTCGGGCTTAGGGACCCGACCCGTGTCACGAGTCGCGGAGGCGTCGGTAGTG
>CAYZDQ010000461.1:0-2900 GCA_964476955.1 uncultured Anaerolineaceae bacterium | reverse complement strand
GTTGGCGAACAGCCGCTCGCCCTCACGCGAGACACGGAGGACCGGGTTGGGGTTCTGGTTCGGGAAGCGGCGCAGCGCCCTCACGGCAGTCACGTCGGTGCCATAGACGTTAGCGAAGCTCATCTCCGGGATGACCACGCAGGTCAGCTCGTACCAGCGGCCATCGCCCTGGACCTGGACCTTCTCAGCGCCAGGCTCCTCGGCAGCCATGAGATCAGCCCACAGCTGCGCCGGCAGCGGATCGCCCGTGACCAGCCCGAGCGCTTCGACGATGGGGGCGCTGCGCCGCTTCCCGAACCAGAACCCCAACCCGGTCATCCGTGTCTCGCGTGAGGGCGAGCTGCTGTTCGCCAACCCCGCCAGCGACGACATCGTCCGCCACCACGGGCTGGTGGAAGGCGAGCCGGTGCCGGCCGCGCTGATGGATCCGATCCAGGACGGTATCGACGCGGGATCGTGCTGCTTCGATCTGCAGACCGAGTCGCGCCTCTACCGCATCACCGCCGTGGCCGAGTTCGAGTTCGGCTTCATCAACGTCTACGCCACCGACATCACGGCCGCGCGCCAGGTGGAGGCGGCACACGCCGAGAGCGAGAAGCTGCTGCTGAACATCCTGCCCGCGCCCATCGCGCGGCGATTGCGCAACGGGGAGAAGGTCATCGCCGATCGGCACGAGGACCTCTCGCTGCTCTTCGCCGACATCGTGGGCTTCACCAAGATGTCCGCCGATCTGCCGCCCGAGCGCGTCATCGATCTGCTCGACGACCTCTTCCGCCACCTCGATGAGCTGGTCGACGAGTACGAGCTGGAGAAGATCAAGACCATCGGTGATGCCTACATGGTCGTCGGGGGCCTGCCGCCGCGATCGGACGACCACCTCGCGCGCGTGGCCGCCATGGCACTCGACCTCAACGAGGTGCTGGAGGCGCGCACGGACACACATCCGATCAGGATGCGCATCGGCTTGCACGCAGGTCCGGCTGTGGCCGGCGTCATCGGCGCCAAGAAGTTCATCTACGACGTCTGGGGTGACACGGTCAACACCGCCAGCCGGTTGGAATCATCGGGAGTGCCGGAGCACATCCAGGTGACCGATGTCGTCCAGCAGCGGTTGGCCGATCGTTTCGTCTTCGAGCCTCGAGGCTCGGTCGACCTCAAGGGTGTCGGTCTGACCTCCACCTGGTTCCTGCGCGGCCGCAAGGTGGTGGCATCGGTGGTTTCGAGCGGCCATTAGCGGGAGGGATCGATGAGCGACCCACGCATCATCCGTATCGGAACGCTCCTGGAGCGGTTCTCGGACGGGGACCTTGACGCTGTCGATGAGCTCGTGGCGCCGGAGTTCTTCAGCTACGTGCCGGGTTCTGACGAGCCTTCCGCCACGCAGGTGTACCGCGGCTTCGCGGCGCAGCTGAAGACGGCTGCTCCAGACCTGCGCGTCGACGTGCCGGATCTCGCGGCGGGGCTGGACGATGTCCTCGCCGGCGAAGCCACGCTCAGCGGTACCTGGAGCCGGGAGCTATGGGGTGTGCCGCCCACGGGCCAGTACTACGAGTTCCACATCCCACTGCGGGTGCGTCGGATCGGCGAGGGCTTCGCCTTCGAGGTCGGGCTCGACACGCCCGGGGCGCTGATCATCCTGCGCTCGCTGGGGCTGGTGAACCCGCCAGACCAGATGCACCTGCCGCCGCCGCACCCGGTCGTGCTCGATGACTTCCTGGTGAAGGTGCTCTTCACCGGCCAGGTCGGGGACAAGGACTGCGCGCATCTGGCCGATGTGGCCGTCGTAGGCATCGGGGCTCTGACCTGCGACGACTGTGGCCTGGACGAGATCTGGCCGGCCCTGCGCATGTGCCTCAGCTGCGGGCACGTGGGTTGCTGCGACACCTCCACCAACAAGCATGCCAAGGCCCACTGGGAGGCCAGCGGGCACCCGCTCATCCGCTCACTGCGCATGGACGAGGGTTGGATCTGGTGCTACGAGGACAACGCGGTCTTCCAGAAGCGGACGCTTGAGCGACTCGCTGCCGAGCTGGGTGAGACGGTCTGATGTACATGGTCCAGCAGCGAGCCACCACCGCCGTGCGCGAGGGCTACGCGGAGGCCGATGCGGCTTCGGTCGAGCGTGAGCTGGCCGGAGCTCGAGCGGCTCGGGCGTGGCTGGAGGGGCTGACCATCGACGGCGAGGTGCGGGCCTGGCTGGTCGAGCCGATCGCCGCGGTCGAAGAGGCGCTGGCAGAGGCGGAGCGGCGGCTCGAGCGCGAGACGTAGGTGAAGTACACGTAGGCTTCTCATTCCCCTTGAGGGGGGTATCGGACAGGGTCGGTGTTCCTGGGCTAGTCCCATCTAGGCATATTCCATGCGCCCTCGGGGAATGGTGGCCGGTCGTCGGGAGCCGTGCCACACACAAGCTGGCACGACTACCAGCCACATCGGAGCCGCCCTTGGGTGTCTTACGGCAGCCAGGTATCCGGGACCAGGCGACCGAATCCGAGTAGCGGTCGGGGGCGAGAATCGCTAGCCTCTGAGCCATGACGTTCGGGACCGTCGTTCGGCACCGCCTGTTCGTGGGGGCCATGGCTGTCGCGCTGACGCTGTCTGCCGTACCCGCGACCGTGGCCACGGCTGCGTTGGACCCGGAGCTGTTGGTCACGCTCGAGCTTCGGGATGGCTACATCGACTACGAGCTCGAGCCTGGCACCTTGCACTTCTTCGACGAGGAGAACCAGCCGCTGGCGGTCCAGGTTATCGACGGCTGCGCGGTCAACGACCACTACTGGTTCTTCGGCGCCGGCCTCTCCGGTGTGCCCCTGCAGCTGAACGTGATGGATCTCAACAGCGGCAAGGGGGTCCGACCGCTGCTGCCGGCGTTCGAGCCGGGCAAGCCCATCGGCACGATTTTC
>CAYZDQ010000460.1:0-2900 GCA_964476955.1 uncultured Anaerolineaceae bacterium | reverse complement strand
GTACGGGCCGGAAGATGTCGCGATCAGATTGCAAGCCGCTGGCCGAGACGTTCGATTTCGAGGCGCTCCGGGAGCGTGTCCTCATTCCCGACTCCGTGGCCGACAGCTCGCTCAGGACGGAAGGACCGTTTGCCTATCGCGATCTGGACGAGTGCCTCGCCTTGATCGACGGCTACGTGGAGGACGCCCTGGGTCGTGAGTGGCAGCTGTCCACGATCCAGGCTGACCTGGTCATGCTGCCCGAGCGGTTCGATCTGCACTACATCGACGAGGATGGCCAGCAGCAGCGGCCGATCGCGGTCCACCGGGCCATCCTCGGCTCGTTCGAGCGTTTCGTCGGCATCATCACCGAGCACTTCGGTGGCGCCTTCCCGCTGTGGTGCGCGCCGGTGCAGGCATCGGTCATCCCCATCGCCGACCGCCACATCGAGGCCGCCCAGGAGCTGGCCGCGGTGCTGCGGGCAAGGAAGCTCTTCGTGGAGGTCGACGACAGCTCCAACCGCATGCAGAAGAAGATCAAGCTGGCCCAGGACCAGAAGATCCCCTACATGCTGGTGCTGGGCGATCGCGAGGTCGAGGGGCGCACCGCGGCGCCGCGCACGCGGGCCGGGGAGCAGCTCGACCCCATCGGCTGGGAGGAGCTGGCCGACCGGCTCGCCACAGCGGTCGTCGAGCGCCGTCCTGACTGACGATCAAGGCCACGCGGCTGAGCGTGAGCCGAGCGTGGGCCCGGACGTGGCAAACGCACCCGTGTGCTATAGTCCGCCGGCGACCCGTGCAGGTCGTGGTCTTGTGTCGCGTTATGCACGGAGCACCATCGGAACAGCGATAGCGGTGAGGGAATAGCCTGAGCAAGGACCTGCGTATCAACGAGATGATCCGGATCCCACAGGTGAGGGTCATCGACGAAGAGGGGACCCAGTTGGGCGTGATGCCCACACCCAAGGCCCTGCAACTGGCGCAGGAGCGTGGTTTCGACCTCGTCGAGGTCGCGCCCATGTCCAACCCGCCCGTCACCAAGATCCTGGACTACGGTCAGTACAAGTACGAACAGGCCCGCAGGGAGAAGGAAGCGCGCAAGCACCAGCGTTCGGTCGAGTTCAAGGAGGTCCGCCTCCGAGTCAAGATCGGCAAGGGTGACTTCGACACCAAGGTCAAGCGCGCCATCCGGTTCCTGGAGGACGGCGACCGGGTCAAGGTCACGGTCCAGTTCCGCGGCCGCGAGGTCAGTCACGCCTACATCGGGCGAGATCTGCTCAACCGGTTCGCTGAGCTGGTCGCCGACTACGGCACCGTCGACCGGATGCCTACGCTGGAGGGCCGCTCGATGTCCATGGTCCTGACCGCGACACAGAAGCCGAAGGTCCAGGTCGAGAAGGCTCCCGCGGAGCGGAAGCCGAAGAAGAACAAGGAAGCGGCCCCGCAGCCAGCGGAGCCGCCGGTCGCGAAGGAAGAGCCAGAGGCCTCCCCGGCGACGAGCACAGGAGGCTAGAGCCAGTGCCGAAGATGAAGAGCCACAAGGGCGCGCAGAAGCGATTCGGCGCCACCGGCAGTGGCAAGGTCTACCGCGTCAAGTCTTGGCGTGGTCACCACCTCGAGATCAAGTCGTCGCGGCGCAAGCGCCGCTATGAGGGCAAGGCAACGCTCGATGGCGCCAACAAGAACGCCGTCAAGCGGATGCTGCCGTACCTGTAGGAGCAAACACAGTCAATGGCACGAGTCAAGCGCGGCGTCGCCGCCCACAAGCGTCACAAGCGACTCCTCAAGGCCGCTGAGGGCAAGACCGGCACACATCGCCGGCTGATTCGCAGCGCGCGTGAGGCGCAGCTGCACGCGATGGCCTACGCCTATCGCGGCCGCAAGGAGCGCAAGCGCCAGATGCGCGCGCTCTGGATCGCCCGCATCAACGCGGCCGCGCGCCAGAACGGCACCACCTACGGGAAGCTCATCAGCGGCCTCAAGACGGCCGGTGTGGAGCTCGACCGCAAGAGCCTGGCCGATATCGGTGCCCGCGATGCCGCGACGTTCGCCCGCATCGCGGAGGTCGCCAAGTCCGCATAGCGACGAGCGTCTAGCCCGTCGTGGACGTCGCCTCGTTCAGCGCCCAGCTCGAGGAGCTGCAGGCGCGAGCCGTCGTATCCATCGCCGCCGCGGATTCGCCTGAGGCGCTGGACGCCATCGAGTCCGCCATGCTCGGCCGCAAGGGCGAGCTGAAGGACCTGCTGGGCGGCATCGGCCAGCTGCCCACCGAGGACCGGCCCAAGGTCGGCGCGCTCGCCAATCCCGTCCGTAGCGCCATCGAGGAGGCCCTCGCCGGACGCCGCGTGGGGCTGGAGGCAGAAGCCCTCGACGCTCGGCTGCTGGCCGAAGCCGAGGACATCACGCTGCCCGGTCGTCCGCGGTGGCGCGGCTCGCTGCATCCGCTGCGGGAGACCGAGCGCGAGATCGCGCGGATCTTCGCCCAGTTCGGCTTCGTCGTGGTCGGTGGCCCCGAGGTCGAGACGGACGAGCTCAACTTCGAGGCCCTGAACATCCCCGCCGACCACCCGTCGCGAGACCTGTGGGACACGATCTACGTCAAGGACCCGGTCGAGGACACGCGAGGCGACAGGTTGCTCCTGCGCACCCACACCTCTCCCGGCCAGATCCGGGCCATGCGCGATACCGAGCCGCCCATCCGTGTGCTCACGCCCGGACGTTGCTACCGCTACGAGGCGGTCGATGCCAGCCACGGCTTCGAGTTCTTCCAGATCGAGGGCCTGATGGTCGACGAGGGCACCACCCTCGGCCACCTGCGTGGCCTGCTCGATGCCTTCGCGCACGCGATGTTCGGCGCCCAACGCACCACCCGCTTCCGCCCCGGCTACTACCCCTTCACCGAGCCCTCGGTGGCCTTCGAT
>CAYZDQ010000459.1:0-2905 GCA_964476955.1 uncultured Anaerolineaceae bacterium | reverse complement strand
AGCTGCCCGAAGGCTCGGAGCTGCCGGAGGGCTTCGAGGTACCTGAGAGGCTGGGTGAGCTGCAGGAGCTGCTGCCGGAGGGCTTCGCCCTGCCGCAGGAGTTCGGCTTCGGCGGCACCGGCTCCGGCGTCATCGTCGATCCGGGCGGCCTGATCATCACCAACGGGCACGTCGTCGGCAACGCCGGTGAGGTCGCGGTCATCCTCGATGACGGCACGGTCCTCGACGGCGCCGTCACCGGCGTCGACACGCTGACCGACTTCGCGCTGGTACAGGTGGCGGACGCGGATCTCCCCGCGGTCACGCTCGGCGACTCGTCCGCCCTGCGCGTGGGCCAGCTGGCGATCTCCATCGGCAATCCCCTCGGTCGCTTCCCCAGCAGCGCTGCCATCGGCATCGTCAGCGGCCTCGACCGCAGCATCAACGTCTTCGGTCGCAGCCTCAGCGGCAACCGCCTCAGCCACCTCATCCAGACGGACGCGGCCATCAACTCCGGCAACAGCGGCGGCGCGCTCTTCGATGGTGACGGCGAGCTCATCGGCGTCACCACCGCGGAGGCCGGGCTCAATGACGGTATCGGCTTCGCCCTGCCCATCGACCTGGCCAAGCCCATCATCGAGCAGGCGCTCGCGGGTGAGGCCATCAGCCGCCCGTACGTCGGCGTGGTCTACACCGAGATCGACCCGCAGCTCGCCGAGCACGAGGCCCTGCCCGTCGAGGTCGGAGCCTGGATCGGCGGTGGCGACGACGCGGACCCGGTGGTGGCCGGCAGCCCCGCTGACGAGGCCGGCCTCGTGGCCGGCGACATCATCACCGCGGTCGAGGGACTCGCGGTCGACCGGGTCAACCCGCTCGACCTGCAGGTGCTGCGCTTCGCGCCCGGCGACCTGGTCACCCTCGATGTCCTGCGCGACGGCGAGAGCCTGGAGCTGCAGGCCACGCTCGGCACTCGGCCGGCCGACCTCAACGGCTAGCTCGCATCCACCTAAGCGGCCCTGCCTGTCGTCGGCAGGGCCGCTTCCTCATGCCCTGCGCCCTGCTAGCATGGCGCGGTCGCACCCACCGCCAGCCAGGAGGCCAGCCCAGTCGATGCCCCCCACCGAGAACCTGCAGCGCGTCCCGCAGGTGGCCCTCGACCGTCTGCTGCACCAGGGGCTGTTCACGACCGGCCTGTTCCTCGAGGTCTCAGAGACCCGCACCCGGCGCATGTATCTGGCAGACCAGATCGGCGTGGATCTCACCGACATCGATGCCTGGCGCGACGAAGCGCTGCTGCTCAACCTGGCCAACTTCGGCGCTGACGAGCAGCGCATCCTGACCCAGGCCCGCATCGTGGGCCTCAAGGACCTCGTCGCCTGCGAGCCCGCGGAGTTCCACGACAAGGTGGTCGAGGCCGCCTACACGCTCGGGGTCGAGGCACCTACGGACCTGACCATCCAGGGCTGGTACGACCAGGCCCATGTCCTCGCCGAGGGCTAGTACGGCGAGGACATCGCCCGGGATCCCCGCTCGCATCGGGCTCTTCCTCGCCACCGTCCTGGTCATCATCGCGTTGGCGATGCTGCCGCTGCTCACGCCCCGGTTCCTGCACCTCGCTCTCGATGCGGCCGGATCCGCGGAGCGCCTGGGCCTGACCAGCGAGCAGACGCACGCCCTCTCCGACGCCTCGGTGCGTCAGCTCGTGCTGGGTCCGGGCGACTTCGACATCAGCGGGCCGGATGGCCAGCCGTTCTACGACGCTGACGAGCGCAGCCACCTGGGCGACGCCCGACTGCTGTTCGGCATCTTCTTCGTGGCCGGCGGGGTGGCGCTGATCGGCCTCGCATATGCTCTTGTGCGCCGGCCGGCCCAGCGCACCGCTACCTGGACCGTCATCCGCCGCGCTGGGTTGACCACGGCCGTGGTCGTGGTCCTGCTCGGCCTCATCTCTCTGATCGCGTTCGATTCGCTCTTCACGCTGTTCCATCGTCTGTTCTTCCCCGGCGGCAACTGGGCCTTCGACCCGGCCACCCAGCACCTCGTCCAGCTCTACCCGGTCCGCTTCTGGCAGATCGTGGCGGCGGCATTCGGCGGCCTGGTGTTCCTGCTGGGTCTCGCGACCTGGCTGCTGGGCCGCTGGCAGAGCAACCGCGGTGACGCCGAGTCGACGCTCGAGGCCACATCGGGCTAGGCTCAGGCACATGGCCCGATCCGATCTGCTCCCGCTCGAGGAGGCTCGCGCCCGCATCCTCGAGGACGTGCTGCCGCTGCGCCCCGAGTCGATGCCGTTGGCCGAGGCACAGGGTCGCGTGCTGGCCGAGGACGCGAGCGCGCTGCTGACGCTGCCGCCGTGGGACAACAGCGCCATGGATGGCTATGCCGTGCGCAGCGAAGACGTCACCGGAGCCTCGCCCGACACGCCGGTCAATCTCGCGGTGGTGGGTGAGGTGGCGGCAGGCCATGAGCCCGATGCCGGCGTCGGCCCAGGTAGTGCCATGCGCATCCTCACTGGCGGCATGCTGCCGCCTGGCGCTGATGCTGTGGTCAAGGTCGAGGACACCGATGCGCCGGCCGGGGTCGCCGAGCTGCCCCAGGTCGTGGCCGTGCGGGCAGCGGCGGATCGGGGCAAGCACATCCGCCGCGCTGGGGAGGACATGCAGCAAGGGGACACCTTGCTGCCCAAGGGCACGCGCGTGACGCCCGCCGTCATCGCGGTCCTGGCCGCAGCCGGGCACGCCCGCGTGAACGTCCATCGCATCGCGCGCGTGGGCATCATCTCCACCGGCGACGAGCTCACGCCGCTGGGCGAGCCACTGGGCCCGGCTTCCATCCCCGACAGCAACGGCGCCTCGATCGCGGCCCAGGTCCGCGCGGCCGGAGCCGAACCCGTACGCCTCGGCATCGCGCCCGACGAACGCGACGTGGT
>CAYZDQ010000458.1:649-2929 GCA_964476955.1 uncultured Anaerolineaceae bacterium | reverse complement strand
GGCGTACGGGCCGAAGTAGCGGCTGCCGTCGTTGGGCAGCTTGCGCGTGCGCTCGATGCGTGGGAAGTCGTCGGCCAGCGTGACCTTGATGAAGGGATAGGACTTGTCGTCCTTGAGCCGGACGTTGAAGCGGGGCTGGTAGCGCTTGATGAGGTTGGCCTCGAGCAGCAAGGCCTCGCTGACCGTGTCGGTGAGGGTGTACTCCAGATCGGCCACCTGCTCGATGGCGGACTCGATCCGCAGCGGCGCCGCGGAACGCGAGGCGGCCCAGTAACCCCGCACGCGAGCGCGCAGGCTCTGCGCCTTGCCCACGTACAGGACGCGACCGGCGTCGTCCTTCATGAGGTAGACGCCGGGCGAATCGGGCAGATGCTTGAGGGTCGCCTTGATGTGCGGGCTGGGGGTCACTCCCCGATGCTAGCGCGAGCCGTTCAGGCGGAGGCCGGAACCTCGTGCTCGGTGGTACCCGCGACCTCTTCGGTGCTCTCGGGCTCGCGTGGCGCCTTCTTCCAGAAGGGCTCATCGGTAGCGGTCGGCTCGGACGTGGCTGCGCCGGGCCCGCCGCTCCAGATGAGATCGTCGCCGGTGCCCATGCCGGGCTGGGAGCGTTCCTCCTGGATCATGCGCCAGGCGAACAGCACTGCGGTGAAGACCACGCCGAGCACGCTGGCGATGATGAGCATGAAGACGATGTCGCCGGTGGAGTTGCCGACGGACGTGGAGCTCGCGACCTCGGCTCCATCAGCCGACGCTGCGCCCGGGGTCACGGAGTCGAAGGCGTAGCTGGCGGTACTGCCATTGGCGGCACGCGCCCGCAGCTCCCAGTTGCCGGGAACCGCTGAGGCAGGCAGCGTCGCTACGTGGCGGAATACGCCCTCACCATCGGTCGCCACGGTGGCCAGGGTGACCGGACCGGCGGGTGTGGCCAGTTGCAGTGAGACCGTCGTGTCACCGGGGAAGTCCAGGCCGGCGACCTCGACGGTCTCACCCGGACCGGCGGCCTCGGGATGCATGGAGACCGTCGGTGGCAAGCCCGACCGGGCGGCGGTGACCGCGGGGATCGCGAGCAGCATGACGAACGACAGCGCCAACACGGACGGAAGCAGGGTCTGAAGTCTCTCGCGCATGCGTCGAGCCTAGGGCCGTGGGCCCTCTGCGTCATCGACCGCCGATACCAAGGTGGCTCGGACGATGGTCACGCGCCGGGTACTTTCGGGTACGCGTGAGGGAGACCCTCCTCGTGGGGGGTCTCCCTCGGTGAAGCGGCTTGTGGACCGGCCCGAGGGCCAGGCCGCTAGGCGTCGATCAGCGTGATGCGACCGTCGCTCAGCTCATCCGCGTAGACCGGGTCGTCGGCGCTGATGACCGGGACGCCGTCGTCGCCCGCAGGGAAGGTCTCGAGGTACTCGCGGAAGGCCCGCTCGTACGTGATCTGCGCGTCGTCAGCGGCGCGCAGCGTGACCTTCTCGGCCGCGCCGAAAGCCTCATAGCCATCGCCCCCAGCGGCGGTGAAGGAGTTGGTGATGACATCCACGGGCCCGACGGCGGTGTCGACCACCCCGTCGCTGTCCACCACCGTCACGGTCGTGCCGTCTCCGGCATCGATGACCGCGTCGCGGAGGGTGACGCTCTCACCGGTGTAGTCACACGTGTAGCTGACCGCAGAGGCCTGCATGAAGCCGCCGCCACCGCGGTTCTCACAGGCGGTCTGCAGCGTCGCCGCGAAGTCCTCGGCACTGAGGTCATGCACGACCACGACGTAGTTGAGGAACGGCAGCACGTCGATGGTGTTGAGCCGGGTGATGGCATCACCGGCATTCCCACCGACCGGCAGCACGGGCCCTGCGTTCTGGCGGATGCCGCCGCCGTTCTGCAGCGTGACCACGAGGTTGTCCGGGCTTCGTGCCTCGAGGCCGACGTTGCCGGCATTGCCATCGTAGGAGGCAGTGAAGGCGTCGGCGATGATGGTGCCGCCGTTGGTCTGGCTGGCGCGCACGCCCGGCGAGAAGACGCCGTCCTCGGCGCTGAACTGGCCGCGGTCGACGTTGAGCACGACCTCCGAGATGGCCACCGGCGTAGCGCCGAGCTCGTCGAGGCATGTCTTCAGCGGTGTGAGCACGGTGCCGATGATGCCGGGGTCGCTCTCGACCGCGTCGCTGAGGTTCAGCTCCTCGACCAGACCGGCCTGCTCCTGCTCGAGCGGGATGACCCGGCGGGGGTAGCTGGCCTCGGCGCTGATGCCGGTCAGGTTCCCGTCAGCGTCGAACGAGGCGTCAAGAC
>CAYZDQ010000458.1:0-639 GCA_964476955.1 uncultured Anaerolineaceae bacterium | reverse complement strand
TAGTTGCCGGCCGTGGTCACGATCGGCACCTCGTTCCCGTCGGCATCCATCGCGTACAGCGGGTACACGCCGTAGATGTCCTCGGGGTCCTCACCCGGAAGCAGCTGAGACTCGTCGTTGACGAGCAGCTCGTCGCCGCCACCAGCGACCGCGATATCCACGCCGGAGAGCCCGGCAATGACCTCACCGTCGGTCTCGATGCCTTGCAGGTGACTGACGAAGATGATCTTGTTCACTCCCGCCGCTGTGAGCGCATCGACGCCGGCCTGGATGGCAGGCACGGCTTCGTTCACGACCACGTCGCGCGGGGAGCTGATGATCGGCAGCCGCTCCGTGGTGGCACTGACCACCCCGAAGCGCTCGCCCGTCTCGGTGTCGGTCACGATGGCCGAACCGCCGATGATGCGGCCGTCGGTGGCTGGTGCCTCGATGAGCCCGTCCTCGTCGATCCAGTCGGCGAAACCGGCTTCGGCAGCGAAGTCGAGGTTGGCCGAGATGAACGGGTGGTCGAGGGCGAAGCCTTCAGCGCCGAAGGCGGCGATGTAGCGAGCCAGGAAGTCTGGACCGTAGTCGAACTCGTGGTTGCCCAGCACGTGGACGTCGTAGGGGATCTGGGCCTGGGCGACGGCGTCATAGACC
>CAYZDQ010000457.1:0-2954 GCA_964476955.1 uncultured Anaerolineaceae bacterium | reverse complement strand
ACGACAGCGGTGCGGTCGAGCGCTTCGAGAAGCGTGGCGGGAGGTTGATCCGAGGTCGTGGCCGCTTCTCCGGCCCGGGCCAGGTCACCGTCGGCGACGACGTGGTGGAGGCTCGGCGCGGCGTGATCATCGCCACCGGCTCCAGACCGGTCGTACCGGACATCCCGGGGCTGGCCGAGGCTGACGCGTGGACCAGCCACGATGTCATCTCGGCCACCTCCCTGCCCCAGACGCTGGTCGTCCTCGGCGGCGGAGTCGTCGGCTGCGAGCTGGGTCAGTTGCTCGCGCGTTTCGGGGTCGCGGTGACCATCGTGGAGCCGGCCGGGCGGCTGCTGCCGGCCGAGGAGCCGGAAGCATCAACGACCCTCGGCACCGCGCTCGAGGCCGAAGGCATCGAGATCGTGGCCGGTGTGGACGTGACCGCGGCCAGTGCCGGCGGTGTCACGCTCGCCGACGGACGCGAGCTGGAAGCCGAGCGGATCCTGGTGGCCACCGGTCGCAGACCCGCGCTCGAGGATCTGGGCCTCGATGTCCTTGGGCTCGACCCGGGCGCCGGGGCCGTGCCCACCGACGAGCACATGCGGGCGACCGACGGCGTGTGGGCCATCGGTGACGTGACCGACCGGGGACTGCTCACGCACGTCGGCCTGCACCAGGGCGGGGCCGCGGTCGCGGACATCCTGGGCCGGCCGCACGAGCCGGTCAGCTACGACGCCATCCCGCGCGTGGCCTTCACCGACCCGGAGGTAGCGGCCGTCGGGCTCACCGAAGCTGCTGCTGTCGCGGCCGGCCTCGAGCCGGTCGCGGTGGTGAAGCAGCTCGGGGCCACGTTCCGCGGCTGGCTGCACCGCGACGGCAATGCCGGCCTGGTCAAGCTGGTGGTCGACCCTGCGAGCGGGACGCTGGCGGGCGCCACGGCCATGGGTCCCGACGGTGGCGAGATGCTGGGATTGCTCTCGCTGGCCGTGCATGCCCAGGTACCGCTGGCGACGCTGCGCACGATGGTCTACGCGTTCCCCACACTGCACGGCGCGATCGGCGAGGCCATCGGTGCCTACGGCCGGGGTGTCGCAACCGTGCTCGATCCGGGATACGACGGAGCCGCTCGCCTCGACGAGATCAGCTAGTCCACGAGGCGCCGACCCTCGCGGGTACCACAGCCCCTCAGAGGTGGCAACGCGCGGCGATCGCCGGCAGCGCGCGACTACGGCTCGATGTCCGCCGGCTCCGCTCGCTCGGTCGCGCCCGACGGGCGCTCAGTCGCCTGTAGCCGCCACAGGTGGGCATAGAGCCCGTCGGTCGCAAGCAGCTCGTCGTGGGTGCCCAGCTCCAGCAGCCAGCCGTCGTCGAGGACAGCGATGCGGTCGGCGGCGCGGATGGTGGAGAGGCGATGCGCCACGACCACCGTGGTCCGGCCCTCCATCAGCCGACCCAAGGCCTCCTGCACCAGCCGCTCCGATTCGTTGTCCAACGAGCTGGTGGCCTCGTCGAGGATGAGGATGGGCGCGTCCTTGAGGATGGCCCGGGCGATGGCCACGCGTTGCCGCTGACCGCCCGAGAGCCGCGTGCCGCGATCACCCACCACCGTCTGGTACCCGTCCGGCATTGCGGTGATGAAGTCGTGGGCGTTGGCCGCACGGGCGGCCGCCTCCAGCTCCTCGTCGCTGGCATCGAGGCGTCCGTAGCGGATGTTCTCCTCGACCGTGCCACCGAAGACGGTGGCGTCCTGCGGCACCAGCGAGATGGCCGCGCGCAGCGACCGCAGCCGGATGTCGCGCACATCTCGTCCATCGACCAGCACGTGCCCCTCGGTGGCGTCCCACAGGCGCGGGATGAGGTTGCAGAAGGTGGTCTTGCCGGCACCCGACGGACCGACCACCGCCAGCACCTCGCCGGCGGCGATGTCCAGGGAGATGTCGCGTAGCACCGAGCGCTCGTCGCCGTAGGAGAACGTGACGCCGTCGAAGGTGATCCGTCCCTCGACCGTCTCGGGCTCGGCGGCGCCATCGGCGTCGTGGATGGTCGGTCGTTCATCGATGATCTCGAACACCCGCACCACCGCTCCGGCACCCTCCTGGAACTGGCCGTAGATGCCCGCGATGGTGGAAAGGCTGGTGCCGATGGTGATGCCATAGAGCAGGAAGCTGGTCAGCGCCCCCAGCGAGATACTCCCCTCGATGACCTGGTGGCCGGTGAACCAGAGCAGCGTGATGAGCGTGCCGAAGCCGAGGATGAGCATCATCGAGCCGAAGAGGCCGCGGTAGGTCACGAGGCGCGTGGCCATGCTCACCACGTCCCGTAGATCCTGCCCGTAGCGGTGTCGCTCCCACTCCTCGCGCCCGAACGACTTGACCACACGGATGCCGCTGAGGGCCTCCTCCGCGGTGGTCGTGGAGGCGGCGATCGAGTCCTGCACTCGCGTCGAGAGCCGACGCAGCGGGCGCGCGAAGACGACGGCGATGATGACCATGGCCGGTGCCAGCACGAGGATGACCACCAGCAGGCTCGGGCTGAGCAGGAAGAGCACGACGATCGAGCCGATGAGGCTCAGCAGCGATGACAGCAGCGAGGTCAACGTCTGCGTCAGCATCTGGCGCACCTGGGTCACATCGCTCGAGAGACGGCTGATGAGCTCGCCCACGCGTCGACGCACGTAGAAGTCGAGCTCGAGCGTGACCAGGCGATCGAAGACCTGTGCCCGCAGTCGAGCCACGATGCGCTCGCCGATGACACCCAGCGACCAGGTCTGGGCGAAGCCGGTCACGGCCAGCACCAGCGTGATGCCCACGAGCAGGAGCAGCAGCTGGTCGAGGCCGCCCGCATCCTCAGGGAGCGCGGCGTCAAGATGCGCACCATATTGATCGGCATGCCCGATCCGGAAAACCCGACCAACATCCCCGAGCAACAGCTCTGCGAATGGCACGACGACGGCCTCATCCAATGGTGGGGGTTCC
>CAYZDQ010000456.1:0-2954 GCA_964476955.1 uncultured Anaerolineaceae bacterium | reverse complement strand
CAGCGTACCGGAACCCAGGACTACCGTCTAGCTACTTCTGCAAGACACCACTAGGTCGTGGATCATCGGGTTGTCGGTGAAGCCCGAGACGTAGAGGACGCGCAGGTTCGGGTGGTCGGCCCTGAGCTCCGCCGCGACCTGGTGCCCCTGCAGGCCAGGCATGACCACATCGGTGACGAGCAGGTCGATACCGCCCGCGTGCGTCGCGGACAGGGCGAGTGCCTCGGCGCCGCTCGACGCCTCGAGCACGGTGTAGCCCAACTCGGTCAGGATGCGCCCGGCTATGGTGCGTACGGCAGCCTCGTCCTCGACGAGGAGGATCGTCTCGGTACCGATCGGCAACGCTTCTGCCGAGGGAGTCGTGACTGGCGCGACCTCCTCGTCGACCCGCGGCAGGTAGATCGCGAAGCTCGTGCCGTCGCCGGGTTCGCTGTCGACGCTGATCGAGCCGCCCGACTGCGCGACGATGCCGTACACGGTGGCGAGCCCGAGACCGGTCCCCTTGCCGCACTCCTTGGTGGTGAAGAAGGGTTCGTAGATGTGCTCCAGGGTCGCCGCGTCCATGCCGTGCCCGGTGTCCGAGACGGTGAGCATGACCTGGGGGCCAGGGGTCGCGCCTGCGTAGCTGGCCGCATCCGCCGCGTCGAGTTCGACGTTGGCGGTCTCGATGGTGAGCGTCCCCCCTTCGGGCATGGCATCACGGGCGTTGACCGCCAGGTTGAGGATGATCTGCTCGAACTGGCTCGGGTCGATCCTTACCGCTCCCCGGTCGGACGTGTCGCGGATGACGAGCTCGATGTGCTCACCCAAGAGCCGTCGCAACATCGCCGCGACCCCCGCGACGAGTTCCGCCGGCTGCACGATCCTCGGATGGAGGACCTGACGGCGACTGAATGCGAGCAGTTGCCGGGTCAGCTCGGCAGCGCGCTCGGCGGCGGACATGACCGCGCCGAGGTCGTCCTGGTTTGGGTCGTCCGCTCCGAGGCCCTCCCGGACCATCTCGCTGTAGCCGATGATCGCGGTGAGCAGGTTGTTGAAGTCGTGGGCGATGCCGCCCGCCAGCTGCCCCACCGCCTCCATCTTGGCGGCCTGGCGGAGTTGGGCCTCAAGCCGCTTCGCCTCGGTGATGTCCTGGAACGCACCGGCGACCTTCACCGGCCGTCCCTGCTCCACCGTCACCGCACCCGAGGTGTGGACCCAGACTCGCCGGCCCGCAGCGGTGATCAGCTCCAGCTCCACATCGAAGGGCGTGCCGTGTTCGACGGCACCCTGCACGGCGGCCGTGATGAGGGGGATTGATTCGGGGGCATAGAACTGGATCGCGGTGGCCACGGTGGGGGTGTACTCGGCGGGCGAGACGTCGTGGATCCGATAGGTCTCGGCGGTCCAGAACAGGCTGTCGTGGGCCAGGTCTATCTCCCAGCCACCGACCCGGGCGAGCGACTGGGATGCCTCGAGGAGCTGGGTCGTTCGCTGCAGCGCCGCCTCCGCCCGCTTGCGATCGGTGATGTCTTCGTACGTGCCCACGATCGCGCTGGGCTGCCCGCCTGCATCCTTGACGGCGTTGACCGTCGCTTGAACGCTCCTCGGGGTGCCGTCCCTGTGCTGCACGACCTGCTCACCCGTCCACGAGCCGTGTTCGGCGACCTCCTCGAGCACCTCCCTCGATCGCTCGGGCCACAGTTCAGTGCTTGGACGTCCGATCAGTTCCTCTGGCTCGCAGCCGATCGACCTGGCCAAGGCGGCGTTGACGTAGCTGAACGTTCCCTGAAGGTCGGTGATGGCGACGCCGGTGTAGGACGCCGCCACTGCGGCGTCCTTATCCCGCAGCCCCCTGGAAGCCAGCTGATAGTGGTGCAGGAGGAACAGCAGGAGGGCCATGATCGCGGCCGAGCTCATGATTGGGAACGCAACCTGAGCGATGTCGGCGACCTCGTCCGTCCGGGCCATGATCAGGAACTTCCCTGATGCGACGTAGGCCAGGCCGAACGCCCACACCGCGAACGAGACAAGGGCAAGCCTCCGGGGGTCCAGGTATGGAGCGGCCAGGAAGACCGGAACCAAGCCCACGAGCGCGACACTAGGGCTTGCCTCAGGGTGGATTAGTAGCTGCAGGAGTGCTCCGGCGAATATGCCGGCGCTGATGAGCACCACGGTGCAGCGCTCGTGACCATGGGCGGCCCGCCGGCAGACGATGATGAGCCATGCTCCGATGGCCATTGGCAAGAGCGCGATCCCGAGGAGTCCCCGATCCGCTGACTCGACCAGCAGCACCCCATTGACGAGGGGGACGACGATTGCCACGAGCCCCATCCGCAGACCAAGCTTACGAAGACGTGAGAGATCGCCGGACGAGTCAGCGATCGCAGAGCGAGCCAGAGCCACGTGGCGGGTCCTTGGAGATCGAGCGAGGCGATTGCACCCAGGGGCGGGTCAACCGCGACTGTATCCCGGGGTCGCTGGAGGGCTCCATGACCCATGCGTACCGGTCGCGTCAAGTCGGATGGCGCTCAACGGCCGGAACCGACAGGTGCACTACGTCGTCGCCAAGGCCGACGTCACCGGCATCGACCAACAGCTCTGGCCAGGGAGTTCGCCCGCAAGGCATTCAAGGTCAACGCCGTCGCGCCCGGGCGGCACGGAGCCCTGGAAGTCGAACGGAACCGCGGCGAGCACTCGGCGCGCCCAGGGCATCAACCCGGGTCACGCGAGCTCCTATCCCTCCGAGCTGGTCGACCTCGGCACGAGACTTTTCTTCTCGGCCGATGACGGCAGCAGTGGTCGGGAGTTGTGGAAACGAGCGCCGTAGGGAGTAGCGCGGTCTCTGGCGCGCGCATCGAGGCCGCAGTCGATGGAGCGGCCCGATGGACTGCGAGGACCCGAGCCCGTCTCGCCGCCATCGGTGTCCTCGGGCCATGCTCTCGCACGTCGGCCTTGGAGGGCATGGCGACGAT
>CAYZDQ010000455.1:0-2966 GCA_964476955.1 uncultured Anaerolineaceae bacterium | reverse complement strand
TCTTACCGGGCGGGGCCTCTGTCTCGCGGCCAGGTCAAGTCGCTCACGGGCGACGAGCCTGGCGCGGGCACTGTGGACGGACCGGTTGCCGCACCCGAGCCGGCACTCGCCGACGACGAGACGACGGTGGCCCCGGAGGTCGGTGCCGACGCCTTCTACCTCGACGGAGCTGCCAGCTGGGCGGCGGAGGTCGGCGCGGTGCCGGGTGGCACACGCCTGGCGCCGGCGCTGGTGACGCGCGTGCAGCTGCTCTTCGACGACACCAAGGCGGACCTGCGCGAGACGGTGGAGTGGGAGGCATTCGTGCCCGTGGGCGAGCGCGACGTGGACTGGTCGGAAGCCATTGCCGTCGACTACGACTCACGCGACCTGCGGCGCGACCCACCGACAGGCGCGGCCTACGTCCTGAGCGATGCGCCCATCAAGAGCAAGTCCTGGTTCCGCTCGGCGACGGCCGACCTCAAGAGCCATCTCCACCGCAGCCAGAGCGTGACCCTCCAGGCCAACCGCGAGCTGAAGCTCTACTCCCGCATCGATGAGTCCGAGTCGGCCTTCGCCGAACGGTGCCGCGAGGCGGCCGACGAGGCCAAGGACGAGGAGGTGGCGACCATCCGCGATCGCATCACGGCCAAGGTCGACAAGCTGCAGGTGGCTATCGCCAAGTACCAAGACCGCATCGAGGAGCTCGAGGCCGACGTGCGCAACCGGCGCAACCAGGACCTCATCTCCATCGGCAGCTCGGTGCTGGGCAGCATCCTCGGTGGACGGGCCAGCACCAGCACCATCGCTCGCTCAGCCGGCCGTGCCGCCACCCGGGGTCAGTCCTCCGCGCAACGCATCCGCACCATCGAGAACCGCATCGATGAGAAGAACCTCGCCCTCGAGGACCTCGAAGAGGATCTGCGCGAGGCCGTGGCCGAGATCGACGCGGAGTGGAACGAGAAGGCCGAAGCCGTCGAGCCCCTCGAGATCAGCCTGGAGAAGAACGACATCTCAGTGGATGAAGTCAGCCTGCTCTGGCTCCCTGTCGGCTAACAAGCGACCCGCTTAGGGCCACTGGGCCCGTTCCGACAGGTAAAACCGCATGGACGGTTGGTATCGTTACCTGTATAGTGCCCGGCACAGCCTGCATGTGTTCGTCCGGCGGATGAGAAACCGGACAGCAGAGCTGGAGGAGAATCGAAGGAGGACCATGAAGACACGTGCAATCGCGCTGACTTCGGCGATCGCCCTGACCGCTGCCGTGGCAGCACCCGTCGCAGCCCAGCCCGAGGCATTCGGCGACGACACTGACATTTACGTCCCGATCGTCTCGAAGGGTTTCCAGCACCAGTTCTGGCTGGCCGTGCGCGCAGGCGCCGAGGCCAAGGCCGAAGAGCTGAACATGGAAGTCAACTTCATCGGCCCCGAGAACGAGTCTCAGGTCGACAAGCAGATGGAGATGCTGCAGGCCGAGTACGACAAGGACCCGGATGCGGTCTGCTTCGCCGCCCTTGACAGCGTCGCCGCGATCCCGCTGCTGGAGCAGATCCAGGCTGACGGCATCCCCGTCATCGCCTTCGACTCCGGCGTCGACAGCGACATCCCCATCACCACCGCCGCGACCGACAACGTCGCCGCTGCCGCGCTCGCCGCTGAGAAGATGGCCGAGCTCGTGGGTGGCTCCGGCCAGATCGGCGTGATCGTCCACGACCAGACCAGCCGCACCGGCATCGACCGCACCGAGGGCTTCATCGCCAAGGCTGAGGAGCTCGGTCTTGAGATCGTCGGCCCGCAGTTCGGCGGTGGCGACCAGCTTGAGTCGACCGACCTCGCGCGCGACATGATCCAGGGCAACCCGGACATCGTCGGCTTCTTCGGCGGCAACGAGGGTTCCGCGATCGGCGTCGTGAACGCTGTCAACGAGCTCGGCCGTGACGACATCGTGGTCATCGGCTACGACTCCGGCACCATCCAGATCCAGGCCATCCAGGACGGCGTCATGGCCGGCGCGGTCCAGCAGAACCCGGTCGGCATCGGCGCCAAGTGCGTCGAGGCAGCCGCGATGGCTCTGCAGGGCATGGAAGTGCCCGTGATGCTCGACACCGGCTTCCTGTGGGCCGACGCCGAGACCCTCGACGACCCCGACGTCCAGGCGGTCCTGTACAACTAGGTTCAACCTGAACTAGCACGCGGACGGGGCTGCTCGCGGAGACGCGGCAGTCCCGTCCGCGTATCCCGAGCGAGGACCCATGTCGGACGAACTGCTCATCCGGATGCAGGGCATCGACAAGGCGTTCCCGGGCGTGCAAGCCCTGAAGGACGCCCAGTTCGAGCTGCGTCCCGGAGAGGTGCACGCGCTCGTCGGCGAGAACGGTGCCGGGAAGTCGACCCTCATGAAGGTCCTGACCGGCGTCTACCAGCGAGATGCCGGCACCATCGAGGTCCACGGACAGCAGGTCGAGGTACCCAACCCTCGAGCCGGCCGGGACCTCGGCATCAGCATGATCCACCAGGAGCTACTGCTGGCCAACCACCTCACGGTGGCCCAGAACATCTACATGGGCCGCGAGCCGCGCGGCCGCCTCGGTTTCACTGTCGATGACAAGCAGCAGGTCAAGCAGACCGAGGAGCTCGTCGATCGCCTGGGCCTGAAGCTCGACCCCACCGCCAAGTGCGGTGGTCTCAAGGTCGCCCAGCAGCAGATGGTGGAGATCGCCAAGGCGCTGTCGCTCGACGCGTCGGTGCTCATCATGGACGAGCCCACGGCCGCCCTGACCGATACCGAGATCGAGGAGCTCTTCCGCATCATCCGCTCGTTGCGTGAGCAGGGGAAGGGCGTCGTCCACATCAGCCACCGGCTCGAGGAGTTGCGCCAGATCGCCGATCGCGTCACCGTCATGCGTGACGGCATGCACGTGAACACCGTCAGCGCCCAGGACGTCACGATCGACGAGATCATCTCGATGATGGTCGGCCGCACGATC
>CAYZDQ010000454.1:0-2969 GCA_964476955.1 uncultured Anaerolineaceae bacterium | reverse complement strand
CTGGAGCGCGCCGCGATCCGCGCGATGTCGAGCAGGGCAGCCTGCTCTTCCTGGGTGAGCCCGGGACCGCCCGACGGGCCCAAGATGCCCCCAAGCTTCTTGAGCCAGTCAGTGAGCGGGATACTCTCACTCGCCGGGCGGTCCTCGGGCATCTGTTCCTCCTCCGATGATCGCGGTCGCGTGGCTTGGGCCCGCCCCTACGCGGGCACCAGCTTGACCTGCGTGTCGTAGAAGACCGCGCTGCCACCGACAGGATCCACCAACGACGTGTTGCCCAGGTATGGGTCGGTCCGGATCGCCGCGTTTGCGTGGATCCCGCGGATGCGGCGTCCGTCACCTTCGTACCTCTGGCCATCGACGTCGAAATCAACGCCGCCGTACGACCAGTGACCGAAGCCCAGGCTGAAGGCGATGACACCCGGCCGGATGCCCTCGGTCGTGCGGATACGCCCCTCCATCGGAACGGTTCGGCCGTTGGCCAGGTCCCAGACACCTTCGGTGTTGGTCGGCGAGGTGATCCTCGCGAACTCTCCGTTCTCGAAGCCGCGGGCCTTCGCATCGGCCTCGTTCATGAGGATGAAGTTCTCGGGTCGCAACGCCAACAACCAGTAGTTCGACGCGGTGCGGCTCTTCGTCTGCATGATCTCGCGGTAGGTGATCAGGCGCAGATCGTAGCCGTCCGCCTCGTCATCGATAGGCTCGCCCAGCACTGACCGTGGAGCCGAGATGTACTGGGCGTGACCGGGCAGATACTCGCCGGTCATGGAGCTCTTGGTGTGGTGTGTCTTCTCCTGGTAGATGGTCAGCATCGTGCCGAAGGGGTGACCGACCTGGGTGTTATCAAGGCCGAATGTGAATGGAGTGTCCTGACTGTCCTCGGGGAAGACCCCCTCGGTATAGCCCTTGGAGAACGGCTCGAAGCGGCCTCCGCGATTGAGGACGTAGGCGACCTTCGGCCACCACTCGCCGGTGATCGACTTCCAGCGCTCCTCGTCGAAGACGTTCTTGCGCAGATGCCTGCGGCCCTCGGTGAAGATGCGCAGCTCCTCTTCGTCGGCATCAGGAACGCTGTCCTTGCCGTCTTCCTTCTCGCCAGCTGCGAGGTTGGCGACCATCTTGAGATAGAAGTCATCGGGGTGGTTGAGGTCACCCAGACTCCCGAAGCCGCCGGGCCCGAAGCCCGGCAGTTCCATGCGCTCGGCGATGGCCATGAGCAGCGCCTCGAGCGACATCGGGGTCTGGCTATCGAAGACATCGACATCGGGGACGAGCGGGTCGATGACCGGGTTGCGTACCTGCTCGATCTTCTGCGGGACGCTGGGGTGGCTGCCCTGCCACTCCCAGCGTTCCAGGTACATCGTGTCGGGGAAGATGTAGTCCGCGTACATGCTCGACTCGCCGATGAAGGCGTCGATGGCGATGAACAGCGGCAGCTTCTCCGGATCGGCCAGGATCGGGATGTTCGTGTGCCCAGCCGACAGAGCGTAGACCGGTGAGCCCATGTAGAGCATCAAGGCCTTGGCGCCGTATGGGTAACGATCTCCGATCGAGGGCACGATCTCCTGGTACAGATCGCTCGCGAGCGGATACCAGTTGCGCTTGGCGGGATAGCCGTCGCGCAGGAACAACGTGTTCTTCTCGTACTTCTCGCCGTGACGGATGATGCTCGTCCCGAAGGGCGCCATCTTGCCGTCGACGGTGCTGATCTTGAACGGCTGGCCAGCCTTGCTGCCGTCCGACTTGTACTTGCTGGCCTTCAGCAAGCCACCGGCATGATCGAAGTTCCCCAGCAGCGCGTTGAGCGTGTACCAGGAGAGGACGTTGTAGAAGCCGTTGGTGTGCTGGCTGACGCCACGGTGGATGTCGGCGACGGCCTGGCGGCCGTGGCCGGTGAACTCGCGTGCGACGTCCTCGATGTCCTTGGCGTCCAGCCCGCAGATGTCGGCCCAGCCTTCGAGCGTCTGCTCGTGAGCTGAGTCGCTGATGACCTGCAGGGCGGACTTGACGCGGATGGGCGCCATCGAGCCCGCCGCCGCGATCTCGCCCTCAGCCGTGACGGGCGTGAGCTCCAGGTCGTCGACGAGGATGTCCCCGCGGACCGCCCTGGCCGGGTCCTGCTCGTAGGCGTCCACGGGTGTGGGGACGCCATCGACCAGCGCGACGAAGTAGTCGAAGTCGTACGTCGACTCCGGGTCGGATGACTTGGGGCGTTGCTCGATCGGCGCCAGGCCGATCTCGCTGGCCCGCAGGAAGTCGCCGGGTGCCCCATCCTCGTCGATCTTGACCAGCCACGATGACGGCGTCCAGGTCGGCTCGTTGACGGCGCTTGCGGCCGCCTCGTTGGCGAGCGCCAGATAGCCCTTGTTGACACGACCTTGGTCGATGGCCCAGGCCGTGATGGCCATGGCCAACGCCCCCTCGCTGCCGGGCTTGGCCGGCAGCCACTTCCAGGCCTTGGCTGCGGTCTTGGAGAAGCGCGGGTCGACCACGACGAACTTGCCGTCGCCGAGGTTGGCATCGTTCAGCCGCGGCGTGCGGAAGGGCGGTCCGTAGTTGCCCTCGAAGGGCGAGGCGCCCACGAAGATCGTGAACTCGGCGTTGCCGACGTCGCCCTGCCAGTAGAACTTCTTGCCACCACCCCACTTGCCGTCAACGTACTGCTCGGACATGGCCTTGCCCGTGAAGTAGAGGCTGCCCTGGCAGACCGTGGTGTGACCGTGGGCATTGTTCGTGCCGTAGGCCTTGAGGAAGCGCTTGATGAAGTCCTTGCGACCGCCCTTCAGGCGGCCCCAGGCGAAGACGAACTCGTTGTTGCGCGGACCCAGGTCGGGATGATCCGGGTCGACGAGCTTGTCGAGGTGGTCGGCAAAGGTGACCTTGAACTCGTCGACCAGCGCTTGCTTGGCCGCAGGGTCACCCTCGTCGTGGATCTCCTCCATGGGAGCATCGCCCCAGAGACGCTCGAGGGC
>CAYZDQ010000453.1:0-2978 GCA_964476955.1 uncultured Anaerolineaceae bacterium | reverse complement strand
TCGCTACTACTGTCCATGTCAGCGCGCCACCAGCGTCGCGCAGCTCGAGCGAGTCGGAGGCGTCGACAGCCCAGGTCTCCGCCGAGATGAGCGCCGCGAAGTACTGCTGCGAAAGCTCGGCCAGGGGCTCCTCGCAGGCCATCATCGTGGTCGCGATCTCGGGCGCGATGCTGATGCTGTCGCCCTCGACCTCGTAGGTGGTCATGTAGTTGTTGCAGCCGTCGATCCCGGCCAGCCGGCCTTCCTCATCGAAGTCGGCCGTCACCAGCGAGGTGAACTCGTTGGTCTCGACGCCGCCGGCACCGTTGTTGATGCCCTGTGCTACCCACGAGCCCACGACCGTTGCTTCCGGCGCCAGGTCGAACTCGAGGATGAAGTCACCGGCCTCGTTCAGGAGCGCCATCTGGATGCCGCCCGACTGGTAGGCGACGACCTGCCCGAGGTTGGCGAAGAAGGCCTGCTCCACGTCCATCACCGGCGGCAGGCAGGCCATCATGGTCGAGCCGATCGGCCCGAAGGAGACGTCGAAGCCGTCCAGCTCGTAGCTGGTGAAGTAGCTGTTGCAGCCACCGTTCCCGCCGGCGTCGCCGTTCACCATGTGCAGCGACACGTTCAGCTGGTCAGGGACCTCGACCATCTCGCCGTCGACCATCTGGCTGGTCAACAGCCAGGTCATGCCCTCGATGCTGTAGACGCCGACGAGCTCATCGTCGGACGGCTCATCGGTGGCAGCCGCGCCCACCGCGATGCCGGCGGTCAGGGCCAGGGCCGCGACGGACGCGATGGTGTTGCGGAGCTTGTGCATGGGTGATACCTCCTGGTCAAGCCAAGCCGCCCGAAGGGCAGACAGGCACGTACGGTGTAGCTATCGGCAGTACCTAGACGCGGTCTACGTCGCAGCGGTTCCCTCGATCTGCTACCCGCTCGAGGTGTCCGCGCCGAGGAAGCGCTCGACGAAGCGCCAGCGCCAGAAGATCCAGACCAGCACGGTCCAGGCGGCCACGCCGCCGAAGATGATGGCCAGATCGCGAGTGGAGAGCGAGTGGAGGCTGAAGAAGTCGCGGAAGGGGGGCACCAGCAGCACGATGCCCAGCGCACCGGTGAGTCCGAGGGCCAGCCAGGTCGGTCGCCAGTCCGGCGAGAGCGGCTCGATGACCGCCAGCCACTTGACCGGCGGCTCCACGAAGATGACCACGAGCATGCCCACGAGGATGAGGAAGACCGTGACCGAGGTCTTGGCGGCATTCTCCACGGCCTGCTGGGTAGTCACGCCGGCCTCGAAGTCGGCGTCGCCCACGAGGAACACGCCCGTCACCACGAGCAGGCCGATGACCGAGGCCAGGGCCGCGGCGGGCAGCACGAACTTGGCCAGCGTGCGCTCGAGCGACTCGCGCGGGATCGGGCCCGGCCGCGCCCAGATCGCCAGCAGCGCGGTGGGGATGCCCACGGTGAAGAGCGTGATGGCCGAGGCGTTGCGCAGGTCGACCGGGAAGAAGCCGCTGGTCATGAGCACGAGGATGAGCATGCCCAGGGTCAGGATGCGGGTCAGGAACACGCGCAGGATGTCCTGCATGCCGTTGAGGATGCGCTGGCCCTCACCGATGGCCGAGGCCAGGGCGCTGAAGCCATCGTCGATGAGGATGAGGTCGGCGACACCGCGGGCGGCCTGCGTGCCACTGCCCATGGCGATGGCCAGGTTCGAGCGCTTGAGCGAGAGCACGTCGTTGACGCCGTCGCCGGTCATGGCCACGTAGCGGCCCTGGTCGCGCATCGCCCCCACCAGTCGCTCCTTCATCTCGGGGGTGATGCGCCCGAAGATGGCCGTCGTATCGACGGCCGCGTCGAAGTGCGGCTCATCCATGGCCTCCAGCTCCGCGCCCGACACCACCCCGCCACTGGTATCAAGACCGGCCTGTTGCGCCAGCGTGGCCACGGTCTCGGGGTCATCGCCGCTGATGACCCGGACGTCGACGCCCATCTTGCGGAAGCTGTCGAGCGTCTCGGCCGCTTCGGGCCGGAGCAGGTCTCGCAGCACCACGATGGCGTACGGCTTGGAGTCCCTGGGTAACACCGACTCGTCGCCCTCGTCGCTCAGCTCCATCGAAGGGCTGTAGGCCGCGAGCAGCACGCGCATGCCCCGCGAGGCGTGGTGGGCCACGAGAGCCTGGATGTTGCGCCACTGGGCATCGCTGATATCGAGGTACTGGTGGACGAAGGTAGGAGCGCCCATCGAGTACACGCCCGCGGGCGGATGGCTGGGCGAGACGCCTGCCGGCAGGGCCACCGCGCTCCACTTGCGCCCCGAGCTGAAGGGCACCTCCGACTCCGCGGTCCGCGCTGTCGCGTGCGAAGCCTCCTTGATGGCCTCACTGGTCCTGTTCAGCGCTCGGCCGCTGGCGACCATCAGGCCCACGCGGGCACGAGCGGTGGCCTCGTCACCCTCGAGCGGCAGCACCTGGTCGAGCTCCAGCTGATTGGCCGTCAGGGTGCCGGTCTTGTCCACGCAGAGCGTGTCCACGTGGGAGAGCGACTCCACCGCGTTCGCTTGTTGCACCAGCGCTCCGAATCGCGACATGCGCACCGCGGCGAGGGCGTAGGCGATGGCGATCGAGACGAACAGCCCGTTGGGCACCAGCCCGATGAGCACGGTGGCCTCGATGATGGCCTCGTCGAGGGGCGTGTCGTCGACCACGTTCTTGACCACCAGCAGCAGCTGCAGGTAGAGGACGACGCCGAGCGTCACGCGGATGACCGTCTGGATCTGGCGCTGCAGCGGAGTCAGCGTGCGACGGAAGGTCTTGGCGCCGGCGGTGATGCGGCCCGCAAGGCTGGCCTGACCCACGGTACGGGCGACATAGCGGCCCCGGCCCGATGTGGGGTAGCTCCCGGAGAAGACCTCGTCGCCCACCCGCTTGGGCACCATGTCCGACTCGCCGGTGAGCTGTGACTCATCGACCTCCATGCGGCCCTCGGCCAGC
>CAYZDQ010000452.1:0-2979 GCA_964476955.1 uncultured Anaerolineaceae bacterium | reverse complement strand
GCCCAGGGTGCGGCCGTGCGGCCGTAACCGGCGTCCGCAGTAGATGACCCCATGGCGAACTCGTCCATGTTGGTCTTGCCCACGATGACCGCGCCGGCGGAAGCGAGCCGCTCGACGATGTGCGCGTCGTAGGGCGAGATGAAGCCTTCCAGGAGGCGGCTGCCAGCCGTGGCCTGGCTTCCGGCGGCGACCACCAGGTCCTTGAGCCCGACCGGGATGCCCAGTAGCGGCGGGGTCGCGGCAAAGGCGGCCTGCCCCTCGTGGCGGGCAACCGAGAAGCGTTCGTCGGCGGCGGTCGCGGCGGCACGAGCGGGTTCGGCGTCCACCGCCAGCCAGGCGTGGATCCCGTGATCGGTGGCAGCGATCGAAGCGAGGTGCGCGTCAAGCAGCTCGATGCTGCTGACGTCGCCCGCGCGCAAGCGGACCGCCATCTCGTGAGCCGTGAGGCGCGTCAGCGCCGGATCGGAGGCCACGACCTAGTCGTCCTCGCCATCGCCGAGAACGGCCGGCACGACGATGTGCTCGGCCGTCCGTTCAGGCGCGTTGCCGAGGGCCTGCTCGCGGTCGAGACCCGCACGCACCACGTCGTCCCGCAGCACGTTCTCGAGCTCGATGACCCGCGCGGTCGGGGCGATAGCGTCGGTGGCGAGCTCGCTGAGCACGGCGAACTGCTCGAGGATGTGATTGAGCTGCCCTTCGAGCTCGGTCACTTCCTCCTCGGACAGCCCGAGGCGTGCGAGGTGAGCGACGTGCTCGACGTCGCGACGAGAGAGTGTGGCCACGAGCCCAAGGATAGCGAGGTCAGTCGGCCTCGGGCGCGAACTCCCCGAGCAGCGTGCGGAAGGCGGCCTCATCGAGCACCTCCACGCCCAGCTCCTGGGCCCTGGCCAGCTTGGATCCGGCATTTTCGCCGGCCACGAGATAGTCCGTCTTGCGGCTGACCGAGCCCGCGGCCTTGCCGCCCGCGGCACGGACGGCTGCCTCGGCCGATTTGCGGTCGAAGCCCTCGAGCGTGCCCGTGACGACCACGGTCTGGCCCTGCAGCGGACCACCATCCGCGCCCGGTCGGGGCACCTCCGGCGGGATCGCGACCACGCCCACGGTAGCCAGGTCCCCCAGCAGGCCCATGGTGTTGGCGTCGTCGAAGAAGCGGCCGATCGACGCGGCCACCACGCCGCCGATCCCGGGCACCGCCTCGAAGCGCTCGGCATCCGTCCCGGCGAGAGCATCGGCGATCCGTGTCGTCCAGCCGGCCTCGCTCTCACCCGTCTCGAGCGGCCACGTGGCAGCGATCCAGAGCGCCAGATCGATGGCTGTCTGCTCTCCGACGTGGCGGATGCCCAGAGCAGCCACGATCCGCGCCAGCGGTTGTCGGCGCTCTTCTGGCCGAAACGCTCGAGCACCACGAGGTCCTCGATGCGCAGGCGGTAGAAGTCGGCCGGTCCCCGCACGAGCTCACGCGACAGCAGCTGCTCGAGCACGGCGAACCCCGCGCCCTCGATGTCCATGCCGCCCCGACCGACGAAGTGGGACAGCCCCTGGATGACCTGGGCCGGGCAGAACGGGTTGCTGCAGCGATGGCGCACCTCGCCCTCGTCCTGCACCACCGGCGCGGCGCACTCGGGACAGATGCTCGGCATCTCGAACTCGCGCTCGCTGCCGTCACGCTCCTGGGGCAGGGAGCGCACCACCTCCGGAATCACGTCACCGGCCTTGTGCAGCACCACGTGGTCGCCGATGCGGACGTCCTTGCGTCGGACCTCGTCGAGGTTGTGGAGCGTGGCCCGGGCGACGGTGGAGCCGGCCACCGACACCGGACGCAGGTGGGCCACCGGCGTGAGCGTGCCGGTGCGACCGACGTAGGGCACGATGTCCTCCACCACCGTCTCCACCTGCTCAGGCGGGTACTTGTAGGCGATGGCCCAGCGCGGAGCACGGCTGACCATGCCCAGTCGCTGCTGCAGGTCGGTGCGGTCGACCTTCACCACCACACCGTCGGTCTCGTAGGCCAGCTCATGCCGTGGCTCACGCCAGCGCTCGGCGAAGGCGATGACCTCGTCGATGTCGAGGCCCGACGCGTGATCGGGCTGCACCGGGAAGCCGAGGGCCTCGAGGCGCTCGAGGGCAGCCGATTGCGTCTCGCCGGCTGGACCGCCATCCTCGAGCAGGATGTAGAACCAGGCCGACAGCTTGCGACTGGCGGTGACCGCAGGATCCTGCTGCCGCAGCGAGCCCGCGCCGCTGTTGCGAGGGTTGGCGTAGAGCGGCAGGCCGGCTTCCTCGCGCTCGGCGTTGATGCGTGCGAACTCGGCCTTGGGCATGTAGACCTCGCCGCGCACCTCCAGCGTCAACGGCTGGGGCAGCTCCGCGGGGACGGCCTCGATGGTGCGCAGGTTGACCGTGACGTCCTCACCGATGCGACCGTCGCCGCGGGTCGCACCGAGCACGAAGCGACCGCTCTCGTAGCGCAGCGAGATGGCCAGTCCGTCGATCTTGAGCTCGGCCACGTAGTGCGGAGGCGAGTCCTCCTCGGTCAGGCCCAGGCCCTTGCGCACGCGCGCGTCGAAGGCCCGCAGCTCATCGTCGTCGAAGGCGTTAGAGAGCGAGAGCATGGGCACCCGGTGCTCGACATCGCCGAGCGAGCCGCCAGCCGGCGCACCAACGCGCTGGGTGGGGCTGTCCGCCGTCACCAGCTCCGGGTGCGTCGCCTCCAGCTCGACGAGCTCTACGGCGAGATCGCCTGCCGCAGGGTGCGCGGCGGCGTGGACATGGTCACCGTCACCGGTGATATCGCCATGCAGGATCGCATCATCATGGGGCCGGAGACCTGGCGCCAGGTGGACAAGCCGCGGCTGGCGCGGCTGATCGCCGCCTGCCGGGCCATCAATCCCGAGGTGTTCTTCTACATCCACAGTGACGGTGATGTCACCGATCTGATGGATGATTTCGTGGAGATCGGCTTTGACGTCATCAATCCCC
>CAYZDQ010000451.1:0-2988 GCA_964476955.1 uncultured Anaerolineaceae bacterium | reverse complement strand
CGTGGGCGTGCACAAGGCCGGCACCACCTGGTGGTGGGCCCTGCTCGTGGGCCACCCGCTCATCGACGGCGTGCCCCGGCGCAAGGAGCTGCACTTGCTCGACCGCATGAAGGACGAGCCCATCCCGCAGGAGAAGAAGGACTGGTACGAGCGCCAGTTCCCGCGCCTGCCTGGCCACCTGGCCGGGGAGTGGACCCCGCGCTACCAGGCCCTGCCGCGGATGCCGGGCATCATCGCCGAGGTGGCGCCCCAGGCCAAGCTGCTCTCGATCGTGCGTGAGCCGGTGGAGCGATACCGTTCGGGGCTCAACCAGTGGCACGCCGAGAACAAGCGGCGCTCGCTCAAGCGAGACGAGCAGGCCGGCAAGCGCGAGGCCCGCATGCGTGGGTTCTACGGGCGCCAGACCGAGCGCCTCGCGCAGGCCGTCGGCCGAGAGAGCATCCTCGTGCTGCAATACGAGCAGTGCGTGCGCGACCCAGCGGGACAGTTCGCCCGTACGCTCGAGTTCCTGGACCTGCCGCCGTACGATCCTGATCCGCGCCTGATCAAGACGCGTGTGAACGAGACCAGGGGCACCAAGCGCTCGGTCCCGAGCAAGGACGAGCAAGCGCTCATCGAGGAGTACGAGCCGGAGGTCGTCCTGCTCAAGGAACAGATGCCCGACCTGGACCTCTCGCTCTGGCCCAGGTTCGCGCACCTCGAGAAGGGCTAGCGGGCACTACTCCTCCGCAAGCCCCTCGATCTCGTGCGTGACGGCCTGCCCGGGCGGGATGACCACGCCCCTGACCTGTTGGGGCACGCTGGAGCGCACCTCGAACCAGTACTCGCCGGGTGCCAGCTCGACGGGCTCCCCGCCGACGGTGGTGGTGGCCACCAGCTGCTCGCGCTCGCCGGCGCGATAGACGTCCACCGGTGCAGCCACGGCTGAGGTGATGGCCGCGCCCAGCGCGGACGCATCGCTCGCGTCGTAGTACGTGCCGCCACCGGCGTGAGCCCAGCGGTCCATCTTCGCCTTGAGCTTCTCGTTGTCGAGCGCGAAGCCCACGATGTTCACGGTGGCGTCGATGCCGCTGGCGCGCAGTTCCTCGATGGCCGCCACGGGATCCCCGCCACAGGTCTCGTCGCCGTCGGTGATGAGGACCACGATGGATGTGCCGACCCCTTCGAGATCCGAGGCCAGTGCCAGCAGCGCATCGGCGATCGGCGTCTTGACCTTCTTGGGCGCCCTGAGCTTCTTGACCGCGGCCAGCGCCCGCCCGCGATCGAGCGGACCGAGCGGGAGCAGCTGACGAGCCTGACAACCGGCCGCAGCACTCTCACCGAAGACCCGCAGGGAGATGCCGGTACCCTCCTCGAGGGTGCGCCCGAGCAGCTCACGCACCGCGGTCTTGGCGATGGTGATACGCGTCTTGCCACCGAGCTTCTTGCGCATCGAGCCGCTGGTGTCGAGGACCACCCCCACGGCCGTGTCCGCGGCCAGGCCGAGAGTCAGACCGGCTGGTGCGACCACAGCCAGCGAGCCAGGGGTGGTGTCGACGAACTCGGTCGTCGCGGTCAGCGCGTAGGTCGATGGACGCCGCAGATGCGTGGACAGGCGCTCGAAAGCGCGCTCCATCTCCGCGTGGGTCGTGGGGTAGCTGTAGACACCGTTGTTGGCGTCGCTCCAGGCGCGCATCAGGTTGCGCGTTTCCTCGGGCTGACTCTCGGCGCCGACGTGGACGGTGTAGACCCTGGGCGCCACGTCATCGAACGCGGCCCAGACCTCGTTGGCCTTGGCCAGCGAGCCGGTCTCGGCATCGGCGACCGCGAGGATGGCCCGGATGCCTTCCCGGCCGGCCAATGCCCCTGCGCTGTCGAGCAGGCCGATCTCGACATTGCTGGACTCGTTGGACGGGACGAAGTCGTTGACTGCGGCCTCCAGCAGCACCGGCTGGTCCTGCCACACGTCAAGGAGCGGCGGTCGGTCGAAGGGGAAGATCATGGCCACTTCGCGACCAGGCTCGACATCGGAGGCGAAGACGCGCATGCCTTCGAACACGAAGTCGAGGTAGGGCCCCATGCTGCCGCTGGTGTCGAAGGTGAAGGCCACGTTGAACGGCAGCTGCTCCACGAGCAGGTAGTGGTCGCCCGGCTCCACCACGGCGTGATAGTGCTCACGCCCGTGCCGGGGCGGATCCCGCTGTAGCTGCTGGATCCTGCCCTCGGCATCGACGAGTGAAAGGGCCACGCCCACCGCGGGGATGCCCTCGAGGTCGACGATCAGGCTGTTGTGACCGTCGGGAACCGTGACGCGGTACCAGTCGGGGTCCTCGAGGATCTCCGCCCGATCGACGCGCCTCTCACCGAACTCGATCGACGTGGCCGCCTCCTGGGAGTCCCCGGCGTCGTCGATCGGCGTGACCCCGGAGACGGCGCCGGGCTCGAGGATCTCGAAGGGGCCACGGTCGGAGGTGTAGCCCCACTCGGCGAGGACCGAGCGGTAGTCGGCGTCGGTCTGGCGCTCGAGCACCTCGAGCCGGCCCGGGAACTCGACCGCGCGGATCTCCTGGGGCGGCGTCGGCGCAGTGACCCGAACGTAGCGTGCCCACTCGGGGGCCTCGAGGTCGAACGGCGCGACCGACCCATCGGCGGCACGTTCGAGTCCCCACGTCCCGAGCGACCGCCAGGGGCCGAGCGGACCGCCTGTCGTGACCGCTACCTCGACCTCGTCGGCCCGTCCCTGCTCCTGCGTGCCGTCGGGATCCTGCCAACGCAAGCCCGTGATCTGGGCCACACGACCCTCCTGGAAGCCGACGATCAGCTCCATCGTCTCGCCGGCCTCGCGATCACGGTTGTGGGAGCGCCGGCGCAGGTCATCGCCGAGGATCTCGCGCCAGTACTGGGTGCCGCTGATGAACGGCGTGTGACGGGCGATGTGGCCACCACGGACGGGCTCGGCGATGTTGGCGGGCATGTCGTCAGGCACCACTCCCGGCACCGCGATGACCT
>CAYZDQ010000450.1:0-2988 GCA_964476955.1 uncultured Anaerolineaceae bacterium | reverse complement strand
GGCGAAGCACTCGAAGGCCGACGGTCGGCGCCGATAGCGAGCCCACAAGAGCAAGGCCACGCCGGCGATCACAAGCACCACGCCGAGCGTGGAGGCATCGGCCACGTACAGACCCGCGTCACCGAAGAGCAGCACCAGCACCAGCGAAGCCACACCCAGGATCAGTGCGATGGCCCCGATGATCCGAGACGCGTCCGCGTCGATGCGCACCGCCTGCATGCGGTAGTTGCCGCAGTTGGGGCACTGGACCCCCGCTGGGTCACGGCCCTGCTCGAACGCCTCGACCGCGGCCTCGCGACGATGTTGCATCGAGCCCGCACCTACGGCACCCCCAAGGGGTGTACCGCACCGGCCACAGAACCCGGCATCCGGAGCGACCTCTGTGCCACATCTGCTGCACTGCATGAACGGACCTCCTGAGCACAGAGTAGGCCAGCCGCCCGATCGCTGTCGTGCGCCCGAGGGCCGAATCCGGGGTCTCGCAGTACCATCGAGCCGCCGTGAACGATGGGGGTCCCGAGCACCACATGACCGACGAGCGAACCGGCCTCGACGAGGCCCAGCGATCTGCCGCAGGAGATATGCCCGCGGCCGAGCTTCGGGCTGCGCTGCATGAAGCGGCCGACCTCGTGGCCGACTACCTCGAAGGCGTGGAGGACTACGCCGTCCTGCCGCGGATCGAACCCGGCGAGCTGACGGCAAGGCTCGACGGTCCGCCGCCCGAGGAACCCGAGCCCCTGGCCGAGATCATGCGTGACCTCGCGACCGAGGTCGTGCCCAACGTGACCCACTGGCAGAGTCCCAACAACATGGCCTACTTCAGCTCGAATGCCTCCGGCATCGGCATCGTGGGCGAGCTCGTCAGCTCCGGGCTCAACTCCAACGCCTTCATCTGGCGTGTTTCGCCGGTCGGCGCCGAGCTCGAGGGCATCACGGTCGATTGGCTGCGGGCTGGATTGGGGCTGCCAGACGAGTTCGATGGCGTCTTCAACGACACCGCCTCGATCAGTACGCTCTCCGCGCTGGCATGCGCTCGCCAGCAGGTGACCGGCGACGCCTCGCAGGCCGGCCTCAAGGGTCACGCACCCTTGCGCGTCTACATCAGCAGCCAGGCCCACTCCTCGGTCGAGCGCGCAGCCATGATCCTGGGCATCGGTCGTGAGGGCGTCCGCGCGATCGAGGTCGACGAGAAGCTGGCCATGCGCCCCGACGCGTTGCGTGCCGCGATCATCGAAGATCGCGAGGCCGGCTGGCTGCCCGCGGGGATCGTGGCCACGGTCGGCACGACCTCCACGACCGCGATCGACCCGGTGGATGCCATCGCCGACGTCGCGGCGGACGAAGGCCTCTGGCTCCATGTCGACGCGGCCTACTCCGGCCCGGCTGCGCTCATCCCCGAGATGCGCCACTTCTTCGGTGGCTGGGAGCGAGCCGATTCGATCGTGGTCAATCCGCACAAGTGGATGTTCACGCCGTTCGACTGCTCGCTCCTGCTCACGCGCAAGATGGAGACCCTCCGAGATGCGCTCAGCCTGGTGCCCGAGTACCTGCGCGCGTACGACGGCAAGGACGCCGGCCGCGACTACAGCGAGTACGTGCCCCAGCTGGGGCGCAAGGCTCGCGGCATCAAGATGTGGATGCAGCTCCGCTACTTCGGACTATCCGGCCTGCGTGAGCGGCTGCGGCTGCACATCGAGCTGGCGCATGAGCTGGCCGACTGGATCGAGGAGGACCCCGACGCGGAGGTGCTCTTCCCCGTGCCCTTCGGGACCGTTTGCTTCCGCATGCGACCACGCCGCTACGCGGGCAGGGAAGGGGAGCCGGCGGTGGCCGAGGCCCTCGACGCCCTCAACGAAGCCGTGATGAACCGGCTCAACGATTCGGGTGAGATCTTCCTCTCGCACACGAGAATCGGTGGGATCTTCGTGCTGCGCCTGGTGGTCGGCAACATCCGTAGCGAACGGCGCCACGTCGAACGCGCGTGGCAGCTGGTGCAGGAGGCGACTCGCCAGCTCGAGGGTGAGATCAAGTGAGCCGCGTCGGCCGCGCGCTCCTGCCACCTCTGGCCGTGCTGCTGATCCTGACGACAGCGTTGCTGGCCCTGCCCGAAAGTGCCCGGCCCGTCTCTGCCACTGGCGTGGGTGACGCCACCTGGACACCGAGCGAGTCCGAGACGACCACCCGAGACAGCCGCTTCCTCATCCCCCGGGATGCCATCACCTACCGCACCGACACGACATGGGATCGCGCCCAGTCCCGCGGGCTCGCGGGCTACATCGAGGGCGGCCTGCGCTACACGCACGAGGTCAACGACGGATCCGGGCGCCTGAGCGCCACCGGCTTCTGGGCCACCAACCATCCGGACCCGGCCTACGACCGAGACGATGACGATGGCGACCGCCGCTGGGAAGAGGCCGAGGTCATCGCCGGAGCGTACGCGCCAGAGCCGGGCGTGACCTACACCTCGGCGATCCAGTTCTCGCGCTGGCACGGCAAGCGCGTCAAGCGTGTCTGCGAGTGGGCCTGGGACCGACGCAAGGGCACCGTCGAGGTCCTATCCCAACTCTCGCGCAGCCTCCTCGGGGAGTGGCAGGCCGAGCGCTACACGCTGCCCTACGAGAGCACCGACTACCCGCGCGTGGGTACACAACCCAAGCTGCCCGACGCCACTGCCCGCGCCCGATGCCGCGATGCCGATCCGGGGGCCAACCAGCAGGGCTTCGTGGTCACCTTTGCGCGCCCCTTGAGCTGGACGGAGATGTCCGGGCTGATCACCGCGGGCTCAGCCAAGTGGACGGCGTTCGAGGCCATCGGTAGCTCGGACCGCGACGAGCTCACGTGGACCTGTGGCGGCCCCTTCGACCGCGAGCTTCGGCTGGGTCCGTGCCGCGGTCTGGGCGTGGATGTCGACGGCCTCACCGCCATGATCGGCTATCTCGATGACCACGCGGTGGGGCAGCTGCGTGAGCACGCCGAGGTGGCCGCGGT
>CAYZDQ010000449.1:0-2992 GCA_964476955.1 uncultured Anaerolineaceae bacterium | reverse complement strand
GTCCGCGTCGTGGAAGCAGTAGTACGGCACGCCCAGCTTGTCGAGGAACTCGAAGGCAGTGGCCATCTTCAGGCGGGCGGCAGCCATCGGGTCCATGGCCGGGTCGAGCCACGGGCGATCGAGGGTTCCGTTGCCGAACATGTCTCGGCCGTCCCAGGCGAACGAGTGCCACATGCACACGCCGATGCGCAGGTGGTCCTCCATGCGCTTGCCCAGGACCATGCGGTCCGGATCGTAGACCTTGAAGGCCAGCGGGTCGTCCGAACCCAGCCCGCCGAACGGGATGCGGTCCGGCACCTTGTCGAAGAACTGCTCTGTCATGTCACGACCTCCCATCGACGACGGCGCCCCCCTGGCCCGCCGATCCATTGCTCATCGATCGACTCTCGGCTGCCTCGTCTCAGGACAGACACGCCTGCAAGCCTGCATGCACCACTATCGCACTTGGCGCGAGTCCCAGAGTATCCGGCCATGGCGTAGTCGGTCAGGGGCAGGCGACCGTGTCGCTGCCCATGATGCGGACGAACTCCGGGTCGTCGGCGACCGACGACATTCCGTAGCCCCCGCTCCAGCCATCATCGACCGAGGTCGGCATGGCCCGGCGCGCCACGTATGCATACGTGCGCGTCAGATACGGCGGCCGCAACTCCTCGAATACGAGTGTGACCTTCTCGCCGTCGGAACTGCATCTCGCCGCTACGAAGCGCAGGTGGAGCGGCAAACGGAGCGCATCGTTCGCTTGGCTCCACAGCTGCTCGCGGGCTGCCGGCAGGAACTCGGCGAGCGATGTCGGTACCTGGGCGTCCGGCCAGATGAGGCCGGGCAGCGAGTTGAGCCGCCGGACCAGGTCAGACACGGCACGGCCCTCGACGGGAGTCAGCCCTATGCCATCGGCCATGACCTCGTGGGGCATTGCGGGCTGGCGCTTGGCCTCGTACGTCCGGCTGAGGGGTCCATCAGTGAAACTCAGCGAGACGACCTTGGCGGGCACGCGCCTCGCCACCTCCGCCCGAGCCGCCTCCCGGAGTGCGGGTTCCGTCGCCCTCGCGGTCGCGGTCACCTTCTGCCGCTGCGGATCGAGCGCTGCCGTCCAGTCCTCGATACCGGCGGCCTCCAGCCCCACCATGACCTGGCGCTGGAACCGCTCGAGGTCACGCATCGAGTGCTCGACGACCTTGCCGCGTACGGGCACGAGGCTCTTCGCCCGCAGGTTCTTCATGGCTCTCCCGGGCACGTCGTCCTTGAACTGGACGACGAGTGCCTTGCCACCGGCCCAGAATGCGCCGGCGTAGTCCGGGTCACGCTCGAGCCGCGCGAGTGGCTTGTCGAGCCGCTCCTGGGTGCGGAGCTGAGCCAGCACTTCGCGGTAGGGGCGTCCGGTCCGCTTCGCGATGAACCTGGCATCGACCTTGAGTGGGTCCTTGATGAGTCTCTCCTTGACCGGATCCCACGCCATGCCGTCGGGGACATCATCGGGTGCCTCGACCGCCATCGAGACTGATGCCGGAATGAGGAGCAGGAGAGCTGCCATCACGGCCAAGGTCGTGCGCTTCATCGTCTCCCTCTCTGTCTCGGTCAGTCTGGGTCGCGTCAGCGTGCGCTTGGCCCCGCCACCATGCGCCCGATCGGCTTCACCACGGACCCTCGTAGCAATACTGGCCCGTCGTTCGCTGGTAGACACGCTTGACCTCGCCGGTTCTGGGCTCGACCACTACGGCTATCCAGTTCCCCTTCCACTTCTTGGAGTCGCCGCAGACGCCAACGAACCAAACCTCGCGAGCGCTGTCGAACAGGATGCGCTCCTCGGTGCGGTCGCCGATCGGGATCGGCTCCACGAGCGCACGGAACTTGTCACTCGAGAGGGCCGCGTCGACCGCTTCCATGGGATGGAGCCACTCGAAGTCACGGCTGCTCGTCACCGGCACGTCGAGCGTGACCTCGACCAGCTGGCGACCAGGCGTGCCGACCCGACGGAAGTCGAACGAGCAACGCAACCGTGCTGTGCCCTCCGGCGGCGGCCCGAACGGCCCGATCGTGTCGCTATCCCAGCGTAGTCGGTGCTCGACCGAGTCGCCCGGCTTGAGTCGCTTCGGGACGCCGATATCAGCACAACCCCAGTCCTCCGGATCGCGAGCGCCCCTCGGAGCGAAGCCGATGTGGATCGTCTCGTCACCCACGTAGGTCCACCGCTCCGCCCGGTAGCGGAGGTCGCTGTGGCGATCTCGGCCATCGGCCGCGATGGCGGCTTCGTCCGTGGACTCGAACGGACGCCACCGCGCATCCAGCATCTCGCCGCGGACTCCGGTCACAACGTCACAGGTGTTCGTCAAGTAGCGGACGAGCGTGTCGCCCTCGTTCGTGATCTTGACCGTGGCCCACGCAGGCGTGCCGGCGACGAGCGGGTAGCGGTCGAGCGTGAGCCAAAGCTTGACGTCGTCCACCTTCTGCACCGCCGTCTCGGGGTGTGCGCGGTCAGGGGCAGTCGTCGCACCCTCGCTCAAGCGCACGTGGACCCGGTCCCCGTGCTCGGCGAGGGCCTCGCGGACGGCATCCAGACCTCCCCGGGCACCCACGTCGACACGATTGGCGGCGACATCGATCCCCAGCTCTCGGATGTCGAGACCGGCCTCTCGGGACTCATCCAGTCGGGTGGCGATCGCCTCCTCCGTCGCCTCCAGCTCGGCCAGCGAGTAGGTCGCGGTCTCGATCACGAACGAGGCTGCGTCGCCGTAGTGATCGAGAAGCTGCTCCTCAATACCGCGTGCGTCACCGGTGAAGCGGTAGACATCGACCTTGCGCTTGGGGTCGTGGTACATCCCCGCGTAGTCGTCCCGTTCCTGGACAGCTTCGAGGTCCGATGACTGTGCATCCACCGGGCTGGGGCTGATCCCGACACCCAGTGCCAGCCCTGTCGCGAGGGCGAGCAAGAACGAAGCCAGACGCATGCAACCCCCTGTCACCACTGCTGCTCTGATGGTCGTAGGCTAGTCGA
>CAYZDQ010000448.1:0-2995 GCA_964476955.1 uncultured Anaerolineaceae bacterium | reverse complement strand
ATCCTGTTCGGTCGCCCGCTGGCCTCGGAGGAGGAAGGCGAGGAGCGGCTGCCCAAGAAGAAGGCACTGGCCATCTTCAGCTCGGACGCCATCAGCTCCAGCGCCTACGCCACCGAAGAGATCCTGCGGGCATTGGTCGTCGCCGGTGCGACCGCCGGCGTCGGCTACGGCTACCTCTCACTGTCGCTGCCGGTATCGATCGCCCTGGCCCTCCTGTTGGGTGTCGTGGCGCTCTCCTACCGCATGATCGTCATGGCCTACCCCACCGGTGGCGGCTCGTACTCGGTCTCCAAGGCCACCTTCGGCAAGATGCCCTCACTGGTCGCGGCCAGCGCCTTGCTCGTGGGCTACGTGCTGACGGTGGCGGTGTCGGTCTCCTCGGCCTCGGATCAGATCGCCTCGGCGCTGCCGGCCCTGGCGGACTGGAAGACGTTCATCGCGGTCGGCGCGGTCTTCCTCATCACGATCGGCAACCTGCGCGGCCTGCGCGAGGCCGGCAACATCTTCGCCATCCCGACCTATCTCTTCCTGGGCATGGCCCTGTTGATGATCGGCCTGGGCGCCTACCAGATCATCGTCGTCGGGGTCGACGCGGCGTATCCCTCGCTCTCGGAAGCGACCGCCGACATGAGCAGCCTGGCGCTGGTGTTGCTGGCCGTGCGGGCCTTCTCTGCCGGTTCGGTGGGCCTCACCGGTACAGAGGCCATCGCCACGGGCGTGCCTGCCTTCAAGCCCCCGGAGGCTCGCAACGCGGCCACGACCCTGGCCGTGATGTCGGTCATCCTGGGCACGCTCTTCATCGGTATCACGTTCCTGGCCAACGGCTACGGGCTCATCCCCAACGATGAGGTCACGATCATCGCCCAGTCGGCCGAAGCGGTCTTCGGTGTGGGCTCCATCGGCTTCTTCCTGTTCCTGACCTTCACCACGCTCATCCTCATCCTCGCCGCCAACACCTCGTTCGCAGCCTTCCCGGTGCTGGCCTCCGTGCTGGCCGGTGACGGCTTCTTCCCGAGGGCATTCTCCTTCCGCGGCGAACGCCTGGCCTACACCCTGGGCATCGTGGTCCTGGGCGTGCTGGCCGCCATCCTCATCGTGGCCTTCGGCGGCGACACCACTACGCTCATCCCCATCTACGCGGTGGCCATCTTCACCGACTTCACCATCAGCCAGTCGGGCATGGTCCTGCACTGGCTGCGCAACAAGACGCCCGGCTGGCAGGTGCGTCTGACCATCAACACGGTGGGCGCGCTCATCACGGGCATCATCCTCGTCTCGGTGACCATCTCCAAGGCGCCCGAGTCGCTGCTGGTGGTGCTGGTCCTGCCCATCCAGGTCGCGGTCATGTGGTTCATCCGCCACGAGTACGACACGGTGGAGACCGATCTCAAGCTCAAGCCGGACCAGGTCTTCGACAGCCCGCGCAAGAAGAACCGCGTGATCATCCCGATCATGAACCTCTCCCGTGCCACGGTGCAGTCGGTGCAGTTCGGCCGCTCGCTGAGCGAGGACGTCAAGGCCGTGCTCATCACACCCGACCTCGAAGAGGGCGAGGTCTTGCGCAATGACTGGGAGCGGACGCTCCCCGGCGTGCCGCTGGTCATCGTGGAGACGCCCTACCGCTCGCTGGTGACACCGTTCCTGCACTACCTCGACGTGATGGCGCCGTCCGCCGAGGACACCATCACCATCGTGGTCCTGCCCGAGTACGTGCCCCGACACTTCTGGGATCGCATCCTCTACAACCAGACCGCCGATCAGCTGAAGAACGCCCTCGTGGGCCGGCCCGATACGGTCGTGGCGGACGTGCCTTACGGCAGCGAACATCTCCACGCCGGCATCGGCTTCCGTGGGCTCTGGGGTTGGCGTAACGGCGGCGACAAGCGCGAAGATGAGGGCGGATCCGCGGACAAGTAGGCCCTTCGGCCCGCGCCCTTCGGCCCGCTCGAACCAGCCATCAGCCTCTGTCGGGTTTCGGAAGGTAGCGCACACTTTCGAACCGAAAGCCGCTGTCCGCGTATCCGCCCCACCGGTTGCAGGGCGCGACCCGGCTTCACGAAGGAACCTGACGACCGTGCCCTGGCGCCTCACGCGCCCGGTCACGTGTGAGCGTGCCGCCTACGCGGTGCGTGGATGCCCATGACCAGTGACGAGGGCGGGGCACACCCGCCATCTTCTCCCCTGCGTGCACGGACCGTGCCGCAGGGCGGTGGTAGGCTTCGGCCGTGCCCAACGGAACCATCGGACAGCCGGTCGAACGCGCCGTCCTCAGCCTCAACGGTGGCCCCACTGACGAGCTCGTCATCGAGTGCGGCTGCAAGCTCGCACGCGCCGACCAGAGCGAGCTGGTGGCGGTCTACGTGCTGGAGGTCGACTGGAGCCACGGCCTCGACGATGAACTCGAGGACCAGCGCGAGGAGGCCTCGCGCGCACTCGACCTGGCAGAGGGCATGGCCGAGCGGGAGAAGGTGCCGCTCGAGTCGCAGTTGCTGCAGGCTCGTGACGTCGGTGCCGCCCTCGTGGACGAGGCCGTCGCGCTCGAAGCCGACGCCATCGTCATGGGCCTGCCCTACAAGGTGCGCTTCGGTGGCGATTTCGCTCTTGGGCACACCATCCAGTACGTCTTCAAGAACGCGCCCTGCCGGGTGTTCGTCGTCCGTGAGTCGGTGGCGAGCAGCGAGGAGCGTGAAGAGAACATGAAGAGGATCTGAATCGATGCGCGTGATCATCGTCGGAAGCGGGCGCGTCGGCGCCGGTATCGCGAGCCAGCTCGCCGGGGAAGGCCATGAGGTGGTCATCCTCGATACGCGGACGGAGTCCTTCCGCCGCCTGGCGCCGGGCTTCTCGGGCCAGGCCCTGCGCGGGGATGGCACCGATACCAGCGTGCTCGAGCGCGCGGGGGCGCGCGAGTGCGAGTGGTTCTTCGCGCTGACCAACGGGGACAACCGCAACATCCTCGCGGCGCAGCTGGCCAAGCAGAACTTCGGCATCCCGC
>CAYZDQ010000447.1:0-2997 GCA_964476955.1 uncultured Anaerolineaceae bacterium | reverse complement strand
GTCACGCCGGCCAGGTCGCCGCCGAAGAAGTCGCGGTTGTAGGCCTGCTCGTCACAGGGTTCGGGCCGATAGTCACGGCAGTAGGCCTCGGGCAGCTCGTCCCAGGACTTGACCGTGATGGGGAACCCGTGGACCTCGCCGTGGCGGTAGACCTCCGCCCCGGACGGACCGGGCATGGCCTCGGGCGAGGGGTCGTTGGAGGGATCGGCGTTGGCGAAGCGATCGGGGAAGACCTGGTAGACGACCGCACCCGGCGCCCATGCCGGCGTCTCGAAATCGGGATCGTAGGCGGTGATCTGCCAGGGGTCTGCCACGACCCCGGAGCGGCCGATGCGGCCGGTGCCGCCATCGCCGGCACGATCATCGGAAAGCACGCGCGACGATTGGCCGTCCTGGGCCACGATCGAGTAGTCGACGATCGCCGGCTCGCGACGTGTCTCCACGATCGCACCCCAGTAGTCGTAGCCGAACTCGCCGCCCTCGGGATCGGTCGCGGCCAGCTCCATGGGCGTAGCCCATGACTCGCCGCTCAGGCGATCGACGAGTCGGAGCTGAGCGCCCGAGAGGTCGCCCGCCGCCGCGCGCAGGCGCACGTGCACAGGCGTCCCGGCCGGCACCGCACCGGAGGGTGCGCGATAGAGATCGTCACGGCTGTCGTGCTGCAGGTCGGCCTGGCGGATGGAGCCATCGACGGCCGGCAGCGCCTCCTCCGCGGCGGCCGCGGGCAACGACGCCCCGAGCAGCAGGACAGGGAGGACGGCCATGAACGGCTTGCGCATGTCTCACTCCTGCGCCGGTGCCGGCGCTGTTCGGTTCCGGTGCTCGAGTCAGCCCTTGATGCCACCGAGCGTGAGTCCGGAGACGAGGTACTTCGAGATGTAGACGAAGAGGATGACGATGGGGATGCTGACGATGATCGACGCCGCCGAGAGGTCGGCCCACTGCGTCTGGAACTGGGCCTGGAAGCGCTGGATGCCCAGTGGCCAGGTCAGCAGTGCCTCCTGTCCGCCGATGAGCACGCGAGCCATGAAGTACTCGCCCCAGGCGGCCAGGAAGTTGAGCAGGAACACGATGGCCAGGGCCGGCAGCGAGAGCGGTAGCAACACCCGATAGAAGGCCTGGAACTCCGTGCAGCCGTCGATCTTGGCGGCCTCCTCCAGGTCGAAGGGGATGGTGTCGTAGTACCCCTTCAGGATCCAGATCGAGAAGGGCACCGCCGTCACCGAGTACGCGAAGACCAGGCCCTGGTACGAGTTCACCAGGCCGATCTGCACGTAGATGATGAAGATCGGGACCAGCAGCATGATGCCCGGGATGAGCTGGGTCGCGAACAGGAAGGTCAGACCGGAGCTGCGTCCGCGGAACTTGTAGCGACTGAAGCCGTAGGCGCTGGTGGCCGCGATGATCAGACCCAGGGTGGCGGTGCCGATGGTGATGATGAGGCTGTTGAAGAGCCAGTTGAGCAGGTTCGTATCGAAAAGCACCCGCGAGTACGCGTCCAGTGTGGCGCCCTCGGGGATGATGGCCAGGGTCGGATTGAGGATGTTGTTGCCCGGTCGGAGCGAGGTGCTGAAGACGCGGATGACCGGGAACACCACGATGATCGTGGTGATGATGAGCACGAGGTGGATCAGGGCACGCTTGAGGCGAGAGTCCTCGCCGCGGCGGCGAGGCTGCGTCAGCCAGGCACGAGTGCCACCGGTCGCTCGTCCGCTCGACTGGGCCAGCATGCTGGACTGTCCGGGGGCTGTCATGCGGCGATCCTCCTCATGACTCGTACGTGCTCTTGAGGATGCCCGTCTGCCTGACGTACCAGATGGTGAACGCCAGCAGGATGCCGAAGACGACGAAGGCAAAGGCCGCGGCTATGCCGAAGCGGCTGAACTGGAAGCCCATCCGATAGAGCGCGGTCACGAGGATGTCGCTGGTCTCCAGCTCGTTCTGGTTGATGAAGAAGGGCACGTTGACGTTGTTGAAGGTGAGGAACACGCCCAGCAGGATGGCCGGCACGAGGACCGGTCGCAGCAGCGGCAGGGTGATGGCGAAGAACTGCTGCCGGCCGCTGGCGCCATCGATCTCGGACGCTTCGTAGTACTCCTGCGAGATCGACTGCAGGCCACCGAGGGTGAGCACCATCATGAACGGCACGCCCAACCAGATATTGGTGATGATCATGGCCAGGAAGTTCATGGTCGGATCGCTCAGCCACTGCTGGGGCGGGATGCCGAGGAGGCCGATGACCTGGTTCACGGCGCCGAACTGGAAGTTGTACTCGGTGCGCCAGATCTGCAGTGAGATGAAGACCGGGATGGCCCACGGCAGGATGAGCAGCGCGCGGTAGATCGTACGGCCGCGGAGCCTGCGGTTGAGCATCAGCGCCAGCAGGATGCCCAGCACCACGTGGAAGGAGATGCAGACCACGGTCCAGATGACCGTCTGGGTCAGGAGCTGCCAGAAGCCGGTCTGCTTGAGCACCGGCTTGGTGAAGACATCGATGTAGTTCTGGAAGCCGATGAAGATGTCCCTCTCCGCGCCCCAGGGCTCGAGCGGCGTGCCCTCCATGGTCAGGCCGAAGAAGATGCCCGGGTCCACGAAGTTGCGGATGTTCATCTTCGTGAACGAGAGGCTCAGCTCGTAGTACAGCGGGTAGACGTAGAGGATGAGGATGCCGATGACCGCGGGGGCCAGCAGCATGATCGTCAGCGCGAGGCGCTTGGACTCGAGACGCCTGCGAGCTCCGAACCAGTAGAAGACGGCTTCGATCCCGACCACCGCCGCGAGGACGGCAGCCAGCGTGATGAAGGTGTCCGTCGACCACTCGAGGTTGACCGAGAACGCGGCAGTGATGATGGCCGGCGGCAGGATCGCAGCAATGGGCGTGCTGCGCGTGTCCTGCTGGCGGGCCATGACGGCCAGGTACAGGACTGCCTCCATGGCCACGATGGCCAGGACGATCCAGAACAGCGACGACGCGACATCGGTCACGGCCGTCAAGGC
>CAYZDQ010000446.1:1751-3005 GCA_964476955.1 uncultured Anaerolineaceae bacterium | reverse complement strand
CACCGCGGCGTCGTTCTCGCCCCCGCCAATACGAGAAGGCGGGCTGGAGAGGTCGAGCTGTTGGTCCACGTCTTCACGATGGCGGCGCCCCGGCGTGGCGTCAAGCCGGGTCGAGATGGGACCGGCCGGTGTCGGCTGTTTGACACCTTGCCTGTCGCGCCCGTTCGTGCCTTCCTCCGATGGCGCAGGCACGCTACTCTCATCGCCTCGACGACAGCGTCCAGGTCGACGAGCCGGTCAAGAGCAGGAGCGACCAATGACAGAGAACAAGGGCAAGGCCGATCCCCAGGCCCAGCCGAACGACGAGCAGGACGTGGAGGGTCATTCGATGATGATCAACCCGACCCTCGCCGGAGACGTGGCCCGCGTGCGCAGCAAGGACATCGATCGAGCTGTCCGCGAGCGCAATCGAGCCAAGGACACCAAGCGCTAGCCGTTCGATCTTCGAACGCCGGTCGGCGGCACCCTCGCGGTGCTGTGGCCGGCGTTCGTTGCTGTCCGGGGCCTCGGGCGCGGTGACCTAGTGGCGGAAGTGGCGCCGCCCGGTGAAGGCCATGGCCGCGCCGGCCTCGTCCACCGCCGCGATGACGGCCTCGTCGTTGCGTGAGCCGCCCGGCTCGACCACTGCCGTCACGCCCGCAGCCAGGCACGTCTCCACGCCATCAGGGAAGGGGAAGAACGCGTCCGAGGCACAGACGGCGCCGCGGGCCTTCTCGCCGGCCTGCTCGACCGCCAGACGTGCGCTCTGTACGCGGTTCATCTGGCCCGCGCCCACGCCCACGATGGCACCGTCGCGCGCGAGCACGATGGCATTCGACTTGACGTGCCGTCCGATGCGCCAGGCGAAAGCGAGGTCCGCCGCTTCCTGCGCGGTGGGCTCGCGGCTCGTGACCGTGCGCCAGGGCGCCGGATCGTCGGGTTCCACGTCGGAGGTCATGAGCAGCACGCCGCCGCCGGCCGCGCGGGCCTCGAGCGCCACGGTCGTCGGCTGGGTGATGGTGGGATCCTCGAGCAGCCGCAGGTCGGGCTTCTGCGCCAGTACCTCGCGGGCCTCCGCATCGAAGCCCTCGGCCACGACGACCTCGAGGAAGAGTGCGGTCAGCCGTTCCGCGAGCGCTCGGTCGACCACGCCGCGGACCGCCACCACGCCGCCGAAGGCACTCACCGGATCGGCCTCGAGGGCACGGTCCCAGGCCGTCACGAGGTCGTCGGCCTCAGCGGCACCACAGGGGTTGCCGTGCTTGACGATGACGA
>CAYZDQ010000446.1:0-1741 GCA_964476955.1 uncultured Anaerolineaceae bacterium | reverse complement strand
GCGTTCCCCACGAGGTCACGGCCCATGGCCGCCACGGCCGAGGCGTCGAGCAGGTTGTTGTAGCTCAGCGGCCTGCCCTGCAGCGGCTCGGCCCCGTTCACGAACGGACCGATCGATCGATCGGCGCCGACGATCGCGTACAGCGCAGCCTCCTGGTGCGGATTCTCGCCGTAGCGCAGCTCCAGCGAGCGTTTCAGGGCCAGCGGCACGACCTCCGGGGTCGTGTCGTCAGGCGTCCAGCGCCCGCACAGCTCGCTCACGATGGCGGCGTCGTAGGCCGCGGTGCGGCGATAGGCCTTGAGCGCGAGAAGACGCCGCGTGTCGTCCGCGACCACGCCCAGCTCGTCGATCTCGGCAAGCAGCGCGTCGTAGTCGGCCGGGTCGGTGACGATGGCCACGTTGGCGTGATTCTTGGCCGAGGCCCGCACGAGCGTGGGCCCGCCGATGTCGATCTCCTCGATGAGAGCCTCATCGGTCAGGTCGCCCTGCGCCGCGGCCTTCTCGAACTGGTAGAGGTTCACGACCACGACGCTGAAGGGCTCGATGCCCTGCTCCGCGAGCTGCTCGCGATGCGAGGGGTCGTACAGGTTGGCCAGCACGCCGCCGTGGATGCGCGGGTGCAGCGTCTTGACCCGGCCGTCGAGCATCTCGGGCGCACCGGTGACCTCGGCCACGTCGGTGACATCGATGCCCGCATCACGGATGGCCCGGGCAGTGCCGCCGGTGGAGACGAGCTCGAAGCCGCGTTCGGCCAGGCCACGGGCGAGGTCGACGAGGCCGGTCTTGTCAGAGACCGAGAGCAGTGCTCGCGGTCGGGGCGTAGCGGTCATGGGTCCAGGCGCTCCAATCGTGCGATGACGTCCTTGACGTGCGTCAGCCAGGCGTGGTCGTCGAAGCAGTGCTCGATCTGCTGGGGGCTCAGGTTCGCGGTCACATCCGGGTCAGCTTCCACCAGCTCACGGAAGCTGATGCGCTCGTCGAAGGCGCGCATCGCGTTGCGCTGCACGATGGGATAAGCCTCCGTGCGCGCCATGCCGGCACCCACGAGCGTGGTCAGCAGGCGAGACGAGCAGTGCAGGCCCAGGCCGCGCTCGATGTTCTCGGCCATCCGCTCCGAACGGACCACGAGACCTTCGACGAGCCGGCGGAAGTGCTCGAGCATGTAGTGCAGCAGCGTCGTGGCACCGGGCAGGACCACGCGCTCGACCGAGGAGTGGCTGATGTCGCGCTCGTGCCACAGGGCCTGGTCCTCCATGCCGCTGAGGGCATAGCCGCGCAACAGCCGGGACATGCCCGTGAGGCGCTCGCTGAGGATGGGGTTGCGCTTGTGGGGCATGGCTGACGAGCCGGTCTGGCCTTTCTTGAAGGGCTCGCCGACTTCCGCGATCTCGGTGTGCTGGAGGTTACGGATCTCCACCGCCATGCGCTCGAGCGAGCCGCCGGTGACCGCGATCGCGGCCAGGAAGGCCGCGTGACGATCGCGCTGGACGACCTGGGTGCTGGCGTCGTCGGCCCGCAGACCCAGGCGTGCCAGGGCCGACGTCTCGATCGAGGGCGGCAGCTGCGAGTAGGTGCCAACAGGACCTGAGATCTTGCCCGTGGCGATCTCGTCGGCGTTGGTGCGCAGGCGGGTCCGCGCGCGGTCGAGCTCGAAGGCCCAGGTCGTGAGCTTCAGCCCGAACGTCAGCGGCTCGGCGTGGACCCCGTGGGTACGGCCCATCTGCAGCGTGCCCGCGTGCGC
>CAYZDQ010000445.1:1080-3006 GCA_964476955.1 uncultured Anaerolineaceae bacterium | reverse complement strand
AGCCGGTCGCTGATGATCTGGCTCACCATCGAGCGGATGGCGGGCTCATCGTGACTGGCCAGCGAGCGCACCGAGGCCTCCACGCTGTCGGCCAGCATGAGGATGGCGGCCTCGCGCGACTGGGGCTTGGGCCCGGCATGGCGGAAGCGGCGTGGATCGATCTTGTCGGCGGCTTCCGCACCGGCGGCGGTGCTCAAGGGCGCCCCCACCTCATCGGCGGCGATCTGGCGGGCCTTGGCGTAGAAGTAGCCCATGAGCGCGGTCCCGTGGTGCTGCGGGATGAAGCCGATGAGCGCCTTGGGCAGCTTGTACTGGTAGGCGATGTCGATGCCGCGCGCCACGTGGCCGACGATCATCGCGGCCGACTCCTCCGGCGGCAGCTCGTCGTGGATGTTCTCGCCGCCGGCCTGGTTCTCGATGAAGACGAACGGGTCGTAGAGCTTGCCGATGTCGTGGTAGTACGCCGCCACGCGCGTGACCAGCGCGTCGGCGCCGATGGCCTCCGCGGCCTGCTCGGCGAGGTTGCCCACCATCAGCGAGTGGTGGTAGGTGCCCGGTGCCTCCAGTAACAGGCGGCGCAGCAGCGGCTGGGTGGGGTTGGCCAGCTCCAGCAGCTGGTAGGAGGTGGTGATGCCGAAGAGGCTGCCCAGCACCGCGAAGGTGCCGGCCGCGAGGATGGCGGCGCCGAAGGCGGAGACGGTGCAGGCCGCCAGCAGCTGTACGAAGACCTCGAGGTCATCCCCGCCGGTGATGATGGTGAAGGCCACGATCACGGCCACGTTGGCGGCGGTGATGGCTGCACCGGCCTGGACGAACTGGCTCAGGCGCTCCCCACGGCCGATGACGATGGTGCCCACGAGACCACCGAGGAAGGTGTAGGCAGCGAGGTCCATCGAACCGGTGATGACGCCGGCCATGATGGCCACCATGGCCGTGACCACGCTGGCCACGCCCGAATCGAGCAGGACCGAGAGCAGCAGGCCCACCGCGAAGGTGGGCACGAGGTAGGGCGCCACCACGCCCTCGCCGGTGACCACCAACAGCGCGGTCGCGGCCAGCAACGCCAGAGCCAGGAGCAGCATGGCGTTGTTGCGGTGCCACAGGCGTGAGCGGAAGCGCCACATCCAGGCCATGAGGGTGGTGACCACCGCGACCGACAGCAAGAGCCAGCCGAAGACCGAGAGCAGGTCGCCGGTGCCCGACATCGAGCGGAGGTCGCCGAAGGCGAGCACGAAGGTGAGGCCCGCCACGAGCAGGGCAGAGAGGAACCCCAAGCGGACGGCGTCGCGCTTGGTGAATGCAAGGATCTGGCTCCCTCGGCGCGCCAGCATGTGCGGAACCTACTCCGCCGAAGCGGCCTTGGCCAGTTCCTCGTTGACGAGGCTGCTGACGAGCGCCCCGTCAGCACGGCCCTTCACCCTGGGCATGAGCGCACCCATGACGCGTCCCATGTCCCGGGGTGAGCTGGCTCCGGTAGAGGCGACCGCCTCGATGACGAGCGCGCGGACCTCGTCCTCACCCAGCTGCTCAGGCAGGTAGGGGGCGAGCACGTCGATCTCCGCCTGTTCCTTGTCGGCCAGGTCATCACGACCGGCGTCACGGAAGGCCTTGATCGATTCGCGGCGCGTCTTGACTTGCTTGGTGATGACTGCCAGCGCCTCTTCGTCGGTCAGCGCTTCGCGCTTCTCCTTGGCGGCATTCTGGGCAGCAGCGATCACCATGCGCAAGGTGTCGCGTCGGTGCGCGTCGCCATCACGCATGGCGGTCTTCATGTCAGCCTGGAGCTGTTCGGTAAGGCTCACGGCGGACCTCCTCTCGTAGGGCAGGTGGAGGGGGCTCGGACCTCGTGGGTCTGCTCCGGGAGCGGACGTTACTCGCCGCGCGCCGCCTTCTAACGCTTCGCTTACTAGCCCTTTCGCTTGACGC
>CAYZDQ010000445.1:0-1070 GCA_964476955.1 uncultured Anaerolineaceae bacterium | reverse complement strand
GGAGAAGGCGGGGATGTTGATGCCGCGACAGCCGAAGATGCGCCGCGCGTTGGCCGCATTGCTGTCTTCCAGCGCAAGCAGCGCGCGGATAGCCCGCGCGGTGCCCGGCGCGCCGCCTTCTTCCGCTTCGCTTCCTTGCGCTTTCGCTTGACGCTCGGCTTCTCGAAATGCTCGCGTCGTCGTGCTTCGGCGAGGATGCCGCTCTGCTGGATCTTCTTGTTGAAGCGTCGCAGGGCTGCCTCGAAGGTCTCGTTCTCACCGACTCGGACTTCTGCCAACTAGGAAATCACCTCCCGCTGGTCGATATCGGGCCGCACTCGACCGCCGGGACCAGGACCGACGGGGAAGCCTCACGCGAGTCGAAACCGCGCAAGCAGGCCGGACGAGAGTGTAGATGAGCCACTCGCGAGCGGTCAAACACCCCGTTGGCTATGAGATAAGAGGACGGGAATGTCGCATACAGAGGAGCAGGACGACGTTGCTAGGACCGCGCTAGGCGCTGAACAGCGTTCCTGAGTGGTTCAGGCCACGCGCTCTCATCGCGAGAGCGCAGTTCGTCGAGCACTTTGACAGGCTTGTCGGACGCGTTGCGACCAACACCCAAGGCTTCTTCCAGTGTTGGAGCAACCACGAATACGGACGATGGGTCATCAACGGCCTGGAGTATCTCCGCGTTGAGGGCCCTATTCATCTTTGTTCTCGTCTAGCACCTTCTGTGATACCCCGTCTTCCCCTCGAATGTCGTCGTCATGGAGTTCAACGAAGGGAACGTCGAGTGCCCTGAGGTAGCGGGCAAAGAATGGGATGCCCGACTTGCCACCGCACTGGATGATTACACCTGTCCGACTCGTCCCACCCCGGAGAACCTGCGGACCGACATGCCACAGGCGAGGCCGCGAGCCGGCCGGGTCGGAGGAGGAGTCGAACCCGGCCGACTGCGGAGAACGGACTGTCGAGGGACTGGTCATCGACCGCGCCAACACAGCAGAGCCGTCTGTCGCGGGTCGAACGCTCCGGTCGTGCCCGACGCCGGAGCCGCGCAGACGCATCATCCCCCCGGCGCTGCCAGG
>CAYZDQ010000444.1:0-3014 GCA_964476955.1 uncultured Anaerolineaceae bacterium | reverse complement strand
GCGCCGGCTGCCGGCTGCTCGAGGGCGTCTACAGCCGCGAAGGCGGGGGCATCATCATCGGCCCGCTCGAGACCGTGGGCCTGCCCTGCGAAGGCGCCGATGGCAAGGCCGAGCGGCAGCTGCTGCGGGCCCTCGGCGAGGTCGTGTACTGGGAGCGCGATGGCGACACCCTGGCCCTCCACGACGGCTTCGATGAGCTGCTCGTCGAGCTGGTCCTGACTCCCGAGCCGGTCGAGACCGCGGGGTGACCGAGCCAGCCAGGAAGCCCCTCGGCGCGGGCGTCGTCATCAACGTCGCCATCATCCTCCTCGGTCTCGTGGCCATCGCGGTCCTGCTCGTGAGCCAGGCGTTCGACAGTGAACCCGAGTCGTCAGTGCCGCTGGACTTCGGCGTCCAGCTCGAGGTGGTCGCGTCCGGTCTCGACAAGCCGGTGTTCCTGGCCCAGACCGGCGACGGCTCCGGCGACTTCTACGTGGCCGAGCAACGCGGACGGATCCGGCGGCTGACGGCGGAGGGCGAGCTCGCTTCGGACCCGTTCCTCGACATCAGCGGACGGGTCGTCTCCGGCGGTGAGCAGGGACTCCTGGGGTTCGCCCTCCACCCTGATCACGCCGCCGAGGGGCGACTCTTCGTGGCCTACACGCGCCGGGAGGACGGCGCGCTCTCGATCAGTGAGTTCACCCGGCTCGCCGGGGCCGCGACCGCCGACCCTGGCAGCGAGCGTGCGCTGTTGACGATCCCGGAGCCGGACCGGAACCACAACGGCGGCATGGTCGCCTTCGATCCTGACGGCATGCTGCTCGTGGGCGTCGGGGACGGTGGTCCCACGGGTGACCCTGATGGCAACGGCCAGGACCGAGCCTCGCTGCTGGCGACCTTGCTGCGGCTCGACGTGGATCGTGGCTGGCCCTACACCACGCCGACCGACAACGGTTTCGCCGACGACCCCGAGGCGCGCCCGGAGATCCACGCCATCGGCCTGCGCAACCCCTGGCGCTTCAGCGTCGACGAGCAGACCGGGCATGTCTACATCGGCGACGTGGGGCGGTGGGCCTGGGAAGAGGTGAACGTGCTGCCGGCCGGCGCTCGTGACGCCGACTTCGGCTGGGCCGAGATGGAGGGCCGCGAGTGCTTCGACGAGCGTGACTGCGACCCCGCGGCACACCTCATGCCGGCCGTGGCCTACCCGCACGCCGACGGCGACGTGGGCCATTGCAGCGTCATCGGTGGTTACGTCTACCGCGGCACAGCCGGCACGCTTGCCGACGGCACCTACCTCTACGGCGATTACTGCAGCGGCACCATCTGGGCCGCGCCGGCGAGCGCTCTCGTGGGCGGCGATGCCGAGCCGGACGTGGTCGGACGCGTGCCCGGCGAGTACGGCCGGGTCACGTCCTTCGGCCAGGATGATGCTGGCGAGCTCTATCTCCTGACCGAGGGCGGCTATGTGCTGGGAATCAGCGCCGCGGAGCCTGCCGCCGACCCCACCTGAGGCCCCGAGCTCAGCTCGCGGCCAGCCGCCGCAGCACGGTCGGCAGGATGCCGCCGTTGCGGTAGTAGTCGACCTCGATGGCACCGTCGAGCCGGACGTCGACCTCGAAGCTGATGTCACCGGCCTCAGCGTGGGCCACCACGGTGACCGTCGAGCGTGGCGCGATGTCGTCGTCGAGCCCCACGATGTCGAAGGCCTCGCTACCGGTCAGGCCCAGCGAGGCAGCGCTCTGACCGCTCTTGAACTGCAGCGGCAGCACGCCCATGCCCACGAGGTTGGAGCGGTGGATGCGCTCGAAGGACTCGGCCAGCACCGCGCGCACGCCTAGCAGACGCGTGCCCTTGGCGGCCCAGTCGCGCGAGGAGCCGGAGCCATACTCCGCGCCGGCCAGGATCATAAGCGGCGTGCCGTCCTGCGCGTAGCGCATCGCGGCGTCGTAGATGAACATCGGCTCGCCGCCGGGCTGGAAGGCCGTGTACGGGCCCTCCTGCTCGGCCAGCGCGTTGCGCAGTCGGATGTTGCCGAAGGTGCCGCGCATCATCACCTCGTGGTGCCCTCGACGGGCACCGAAGGAGTTGAACGCGGCCGGCGAGACGCCCTGCTCCTGCAACCACTGGCCCGCCGGGCTCCAGGCCGGGATGACGCCGGCCGGGGAGATGTGATCGGTGGTGACCGAGTCGCCCAGCAGGGCCAGCACACGCGCGCCGCTGATGCCCGCGATGGGCGCCGGCTTCTGCGTGAGGCCGGCGAAGAACGGCGGCGCGGCGATGTAGTTCGAGTCAGCGTCCCAGGCGTAGCGGTCGCCCTCCGGTACGGGCAGGGCACGCCAGCGCTCGTCGCCTTCGAACACGCTCGCGTAGGTGCTGCGGAAGAGCTCGGGCGTGACCGCCTCGCCGATGGTGGCCCTGATCTCCTCGGCCGTCGGCCAGATGTCAGCGAGGAAGACGGGTCCGCCGTCGGAGCCGGTACCTAGCGGCTCGGCTTCGAGGTCGATGTCCACGCGGCCGGCGAGGGCGAAGGCCACCACCAGCGGCGGGCTGGCCAGGTAGCTGGCCTTGACCAGCGGATGGATGCGACCCTCGAAGTTGCGGTTGCCGCTGAGCACGGCGGCCACGATGAGGTCGTGCTCCTCGACCGCCGCGTCGATGGCCGCGTCGAGCGGGCCGCTGTTGCCGATGCAGGTGGTGCAGCCGTAGCCGACGACATCGAAGCCGAGGGCCTCGAGCGAGGGCAGCAGGCCTGCGCCACGCAGGTACTCGGTGACCGCGCGTGAGCCGGGAGCGAGGCTGGTCTTGACCGTGGGTGCGACGGTCAGGCCCTTCTCCACGGCAGCTCGCGCGAGCAGGCCGGCCCCGACCATGACGCTGGGGTTGGAGGTGTTGGTGCAGCTGGTGATGGCCGCGATGGCCACGGAGCCGGTGCTGATGGCGGCCTCCCGACCACCGGCTGTGACGAGCACGTCGGGGTAGCCCGCGCCGTTCTCGCCGGGCGGCGGGAACTCTGATTCGAACGAGTCGCGCAG
>CAYZDQ010000443.1:0-3020 GCA_964476955.1 uncultured Anaerolineaceae bacterium | reverse complement strand
CAGGACTTCTCAGTGTTCAGATGACAGCCTCTAGTATAAACAACGCGTTTGTGACCTGAACCCTGTATCCTTGAAGTTTGCAGAAACTTCAGTAAGAACTCACACTGCTTTCCCACAGAGGATCTCCTCCGTGAGCGTGTTGGCGCCGTCCTGGACCCTTTGAAAGAAGCGGCCTGCTGCGGCACCATCAATGACCCTGTGGTCAAAGGAAAAGCTCAAGTAGAGCGTGTCTCGGAAGGCCACGCCCTTGTCTTCGTCAGGCACAGGCTGCTTGGTGATGGCGCCCATGCCCAGGATGGCCACCGAGCGCGGCGCAGCACAGGGCAGCTCCAGCTCGCGCGAGATGTGCCAGCCCTCGGACACCTGGCCCGGCAACTCTGCGATACGCCCGAGCATGCCCTCGCTGTCGGCACGGGCCATGGCTGCTGCGTCGTCGAGGATGTTGGCGTTCCCCTGCTGGGTCATGAGCGGGGCCCTCCTAGCCGTTGACCATCCTGTCGCCCTCGGCCAGGAGCGCATCTCGCAGCTCGGCGCTGCTGGCCTCGGCGTAGACGCGCACCAGCGGCTCGGTGCCACTGAAGCGCACCAGCAGCCAGGAGCCGTCGTCGACCCAGAACTTGAAGCCGTCGCCGGTGTCGAGCGGGACCACCCGATCGACCGGACGGCCACCCAGCGACGCGGGCGTGTGCTCGCCCAGCTCCACCAGCAGGCGGGCCTGCAGCGCCGGGTAGGACGCGCGGTCGGTATGCACGTCGGTGCGCAGGTAGAACGACGGGCCGGCCACCTCGTGCAGGTGGGCCACGGCCTCGGACACGGTCGCTCGTCCGGCCTGGCGCTCGCGGATGAAGAGGTCCAGCAGGAGCAGGTCGGCGTAGATGCCGTCACGCTCAGGCAGGTGCATGCTGAAGCCGTAGCCACCCGATTCCTCGCCACCCATCATCGCGCCGGTCTCGATCATCCTGGGCCCGACGTACTTGAAACCGACCGGCGTCTCGTGGACGTCCACGCCGTACTTCTCACCGAGACGGAAGGCCATGGAGGTCTCGTTGACCGTGGACACGAGCGGCGCGCGCTCACCGCGGTGCTCGAGCATGTAGTAGGCCAGCAGGCCGTAGCACTGCAGCTGGTGGATGAAGACGCCGTTCTCATCGGCGGCCCCGGCGCGGTCGGCATCGCCGTCGAGCAGCAGGCCGAGATCGTAGCCACCCTCGCGGACGCGCTCGAGGGCTTCGTCCACGTGCGGTCGGATGGGCTCGGGATTGACGCCACCGAACCAGGGATTACGCTCGCTGTGGATCTCGTCCACGATGATGTCGCCACCGGCCAGCAGGCGGCTGATCCAGCCCGACCCGGAGCCGTAGAGCGGGTCCACCAGGACACGCATGTCGGCAGCCTTGAGGGCCTCGAGGTCAAGCGTGCGGCGCACGAAGCGCTCGTAGCCGGCGAAGGGGTCGAGATACTCGACCATGCCGGCGGCCTCGGCTTCGTCGAACGGACGGCGCGGGGGCGTACCAGCCGCATTGGCTGCGATGGAGGCCTCGACCGCGTGGAGGATGCCCGGATGGGCGGCCGCGCCCGTGGGCGACTTGATCTTGAAGCCGTTGTCCGTCCAGGGGTTGTGCGAGGCGGTGATGACGATGGCGCAAGCGGCGCCGCGCTCCACGACCTCGTAGGAGGTCACCTGCGTGGGGATGGCCTCGGTCGCGAACATCACGCGGATGTCATGCGCCAGCAGCACCTCGGCCGCAGCCACCGCGAAGTGCTCGCTGCTGAAGCGCCGGTCGTAGCCGACCACGACACCGTTCGCTTGCGTTCCCTGTTCGATGACCCATTCGGCCATGCCCTGGGCGCAGCGACGAACGTTGTCGTAGGTGTAATCCTCGCCGATCCTGGCTCGCCAGCCATCGGTCCCGAAGACGATGGACGGCGCCGCAGACGGTGTTTCGGACACGGGCGGTAGCCCTCCTCTCGCCTTCCTCCTCGGATACCCCGCTCAGGCAGCGGGGCTGTACGCACGTGGAATGGTACCGCGAGCCACCGCTAGACTTGCCCGGGACGCAACGAGGACGGAAGGGAGCAGGTGACCGAGACGACGCAGGACCCGCAGACGAAGCCCGTGGCGGGACCTGTCGAGGCCGGCACGGCACCGGTCTTCGTCATCGGCTCGCCCCGCTCGGGCACGACGCTGCTGCGGCTGATGCTCGATTCCCACCCGCGCATCTCGTGCGGCGAGGAGACTCACTTCCTGCGTGATCTCGAAGCCATCGTCGGGCGCAACTGGGAGCTGGTGGCGACCTACGGCCTGCCTCGCGAGTGGTGGCTGGAACGCATCCGCGTCCTCTACGCCGACTTCCAGACCGAGGTGCTGGCGCGCGCGGGCAAGGCCCGCTGGGCGGAGAAGGATCCGACCTACACTCTGCACCTGCCCTTCGTCCAAGAGCTCTTCCCCGATGCCCTCTACGTCCACCTGCTGCGGGACGGCCACGACGTGGTGGCCAGCTTCCGCGATCGCTGGGGCTACACCTCGGCCGCCCGCGCGGCACGCTCCGAATGGGCCCGCTACGTGTCCGCGGCGCGCGAGCTGGGTGAGCGCCTCGATGACGAACGCTTCCTCGAGCTGCGCTACGAGGAGCTGGTGGACGATCCAGAGACGCAGGCTCGCCGACTCTTCGCCTTCCTGGGTGAAGACTGGGACCCGGCCGTCATCGACTTCGACCCGGCAGAGCACCGGGCCACCGACCGCTACCAGCGGTTCACCGCTCAACGCCGCGAGGCCGGCGGCGGCGAGGCCACCATCTACCGCTCGCGCGTCGGTGCCGGCGGGAAGTCGCTCGACCCGGTCCTGCGCACGCTCCTGCGCCGAAACAACGGTGACCTGCTGCGCGAACTCGGCTACCTGGGATCGTGAGCACGCTGCGCGTCGGCTACCTGCAGATCGGCCGCGAGCAGAGCGGGCTGCGTCGCTACGCCGACATCATCGCGACCGACAAGCGCGAGGCCTATTACTGCCGGGTCGCGGT
>CAYZDQ010000442.1:0-3048 GCA_964476955.1 uncultured Anaerolineaceae bacterium | reverse complement strand
GCTGTGCTCCGAGCGATGCGGGTCGTCGTCGGCGATAGCACCCTTGTCGAGGGCGATCCGTCGAGTCGAGTCATCCAGTGACACTTCACCGAGCGGCGTGCGCCAGGCTCTGTGGGTGGGCACCGCCCAGCCATGTAGTGGCTGGAAGTGGCTGGGCCCCACGATGACGATGCGCCGCGGGCGTGGCTCTTGAGTCGCCAGGAGGGCATAGGCCGTGGCTGCGATCGGCCCGCTGTAGGGATAGCCGGCGTGCGGCACCACGATCGCGCGCAGCGAATGTCGTTCTGTCGGCGCCCGGTCGCTCGCGCAACGAACATCCGCGAGCAGGCCGTCGACGCCCGACGCGAGGCCGTTCGCTGAGTCGGGATAGAAGATGCCGGCCACCGCGGGCTCACGGACCTGCGACTCGGCGGCGCTCGCGCTCATTCAGGTCACACCGATCCTGATCGGCTGCCGGCACGCCCCCCAGGTTCCCGGCCTCGCATCGAAGACACCTGGACACGGTTCGCCACAGCTGTCGCATCGACCCTCGATCGTCAGGCCCCACCCGGTGATGCGGTAGCCGTCCCGACCGATGAGGCGTGCGCCGCAGGTATGGCAACGGGTGGACTGACCCTCGGGATCAGGGACGTTGCCGGTGTAGACGTAGCGCAATCCGTTGGCCAGGCCGATGGCCCGAGCGCGTGACAGAGCGGAGGCTGGTGTAGCGGACCGGTCGAGCATCTTGTGGTCGGGATGGAAGGCGGTGAAGTGGAGCGGGACAGCGGGGCCCAGGTGCTCGATGATCCAGCGCGTGAGCGAGTCGACCTGCGCGTCGGAGTCGTTGAGGCCACCGATGAGCAGTGTGGTGATCTCCAGCCATGTCCGACCCGAGGCGGCGACGGCCTCCAGCGTCTCGAGCACCGGCGCCAGCCGACCCAGGCAGACCTTGCGGTAGAAGTCGTCGTCGAGCGACTTGAGGTCCACGTTCGCGGCGTCCATCGACCCGAGCAACGCCTCCCCTGCGGCAGGCTTAGCGTAACCCGCGGTGACGGCCACGCTGCGGATACCGCGCTCGCGACAGGCCGCCGCCACGTCGATGGCGTACTCCAGGAAGATGACCGGGTCGTTATACGTGAAGGCGACGCTGCGGCATCCGTGTTCCTCGGCGATCCCGGCGATGTCTTCCGGGGAGGCCCGGTCTGCGAGGGTGTCCCAGCCGCGCGACGTGGAGATGTCCCAGTTCTGGCAGAAGCGGCAGCCCAGGTTGCAGCCCGCGGTGCCGAAACTCAGGGTCGCGGTGCCGGGCATGAAGTGATCAAGAGGCTTCTTCTCGATGGGGTCGATGCAGAAGCCGCTCGATCGTCCGTACGTCGTCAGGACGATGGCGTCATCCTGTCTGGCACGCACGAAGCAGAACCCTCGTTGGCCCTCGTGCAGACGGCATTCGCGCGGGCAGACATCGCACTGGACGCGTCCGTCGGGCAGGCGTTGCCAGAACCGGGTCGGATGCGCCTGCCCCGCTGGGACACCGACCGAGGGCGGTACCGTCATCGCGGTCCGATGATGCGCCTCCCGGGGCTACGACGGGAAGGGTCCGCGTGTGTCGCGACCTCGATGCAGCCTGATGACCTGGGCCGATGGCGCCAGGGGGCAGATGGCTGACCAGCGCGGTGGGTCAGCCGGGTCGCGTCTATCCGATGTCTCAGTCATCCTCCAGGACGAACGTGACGAGCATGTCGACCTGGTAGGAGACGACCTCTCCGTCGGTGATCCTGACCTTCTGCTCCTTGATCCACGCGCCCTCGACGTTCCGGAGGGTCCTGGTCGCCCGTTGCAGTCCGGCCCGCATCGCGTCGTCGAAGCTCTTCTCCGAGCGAGCCGAGATCTCGGTGACTCGTGCGACGTTGCCCATCATCGGTCCTCCCTGCGGTGGCTTCCATGCGAAGCCTCCTGCCGAGGTCCATTGCACGCCCGGAGGACCCGTTGCGCAAGAGTCCAACGTCAGGTAGTCAGGCAGGCGCGTCGATGTAGCCGATGATGCGGGGCTGTCCCGCGATCACGGGGGTCGAATGCGTCTCGAACGTGTGGTCCTCGATGAACTCGGCGAGATGCTGCAGCGAGCCACTGGAGAAGCGCCAGAAGAAGTAGTCGTCGCGCGCGTTCACCTGACCGGGGTGCGGGACGTGGATGGCGCCCTCGGCCGCGCCGGCGTCGTCCAGGATGCCCGCGGTCTCGATGAGGAGTCGCCCACCCGGAGCGAGTCGTCTGATCAGGACCTTGAGCAGTCCGAACGGATCCTCGACGCGTTGCAGGATGCCGAAGCAGAAGATGAAGTCGAAGCGCTCCCCGAGCTCTGCCACGTCGAGGGCGTCCATGCGCCGATACTCGACCTCCGAGTCGAGCAGTGCACCGATGGCATCGAATGCCTCAGCACCGCGTAGCTCGACGCCCCAGCGGTCCTTGACCCAGTGCCGGTACTGCTCGTTGTCGACCGCCAGCACGCGCGATGCTCCGCGGTGCTCGGCGAGGTAGCTGTAGAAACCGTCGAAGGCGCCGACGTCGAGGACGGTCTTGCCCTCGAAGGACTCGGGAATCGAGTCGAGGCGATAGCCGTGATCCCGCGCCTCACCCGGCGTGTAGAGATCCTCGCTCTCGTTCAGTGCGAACGTGTGGAACCAGAACGGGACCACCTCGAGGAGTCGCCGCGCCACATCGGGCTCGCACTCGATGGGCAGTTCGTCGGCCACCTCGTGCTCGCCGGGCCAGGGCGCACCGGAGTGGGCTCTTGTCATCATCGATTCCCCTGAGCCTACGCTGTCTGGTCGGATCAGCTGTGGCTCGACCCTACCTGATGGGAGGTCCGCATGCGATGTCGTGGATGGAGCACGACTGATGCCACTCCAAGTCGGGTGCCGATGCACCCGCACCATTGCTGCATCCGAGTAGCGCGTCCCACGCCATGGCCTGATCGTATGCGGCGTCGCGGAACGCGAGCAGCCCGCTCCACGGCAGCGACCGGCGCGTCGCCCCGACACGGAGCGAGGGAGGCCCCGACGCGACGAGGGT
>CAYZDQ010000441.1:0-3049 GCA_964476955.1 uncultured Anaerolineaceae bacterium | reverse complement strand
ACTGGCGACACCGCGATTTTCAGTCGCGTGCTCTACCAACTGAGCTATCTCGGCCCGCCGGTGCGGTCAGGACATTACACCACAACTCGGGTTGTACGCACAAACGGCCCTTCCGAGGCTGCCGGAGCTCTATCGGGCGCCAACGTGTCGCTCCCCGCGACGCCGGCTCCCACGACGCCAGATGTCGGCAAAAGCGACGCTGTTGCCGGTTTCGTAGCCTGGCGGCGTCAGCCGTCGCCAGACTCGACGCTAGCTCCATCCACGCGGCTGCCTTGTAGCCGGTCGTCGCCAGGGTCGACGAGTGACGACCGTGAGACAGCGGATCTAGCAGAAGCCCGCCGGGGAGCATGGCTACGAGTGCGACTACGGTCGGCTCGAGCGACGGGTGGCGCTCGGCATCCAATCCCGGGGGATGGCTGGTGCTCGGAACTCAAACCCGGGGCGACGGCTGGCGCTAGGGACTCAATCTCCGGGCGGCGGCTGGCGCCAGGGACTCGATCATGGCCGCGACAGCCCGAACGATTGCGATTTCTTCACCGCCGACCAGCCGTGAGAGACGTCCGCGGCCGCTAGAGTAGGAGGTGGCCGAACCCCCGCGTGCGGGGGACGGGGGAACCACTCCCACCTGGGGCGAATCGCGGACCCGCCGCGCAGGCTGCAGCAGCAGCCGAGCCCGACAGCTCACCTCGCAGGCCAAGCCGATCGATCGAACGAGGTGACCTCGTGGCTTGGCCGCAGCCCCCAGCCTTCTCGCCGGACGCGTATCCGGCTGTCTCCCTGCCGCGTCTCTCGACGCTGCACCGCAACCTTGCGCTCGACCTCTCGTCCGCGGTCGGACTGGGCACCACCATGGCCATCGTCGGCGTGCTGCTGCCGTCCGTGGCGCGACGCGAGGGCCTCGACGCCATGGGCCTCGCAGCGCTCGCGGCGCTGCCGTTCCTGGCCACGCTGCTGACGATGTTCGCGGGCCGCATCGGGCCCCGCTCCCCTCGCCGGCTCGCGGTGCTGCGCGCCAGCGGTGCGCTGGGCCTGCTGCTTGTGCTCATCGCGCCCAACCCATTGCTGATCGCCGCTGCCACGTTCGGCTTCTGGATCTCGTTCGCCCTGGGCGCACCGCTGCAGCAGCGCATCTGGGCCACGATCTACCCCTCGGCCGACCGCGGCCGCCTGCTCGGGCTGGTGGGCACCGGGCGTTTCGCGGCGGGCACGCTGGCGTTGCTGGCCATCACGATCGCCGCGTCGACCTCGGGCTGGGTGCCCGTCGTGGCCGTAGTGGCCGCGATCGGCGCGGTCAGCAGCCTCGCCGTCGGGCGCATGGAGGTTCCGGGCGTCGAGCGCGGTCAGTCGTTCAGTGCCAAGGGCTCGCTGCGAGCCGTGGTGGGCCGGCCCATGGTCCGGCGCATCGCGGGGGCCCAGCTGCTCTTCGGCGCGGGCGTCATGGCGGCCCCTGCACTCGTCGCCATGGTCCACGTGGACCGCCTGGCGCTGGGCATCGACGACATCGCCCTCGCCGGCCTCATCAGCTACGGCACCACCGCGCTGACCATCGGTATCTGGGGCCGCCTCGGCGGTCGCTTCGGCGCGCTCGCGGTCATCTCCGCGGGCACGCTGCTCGGGGCCTCAGCCCTGGGGGTCTTCGCCTTCGCCCCGAGCTTCGCGGTGATCATCGTGGCCACGCTCATGCTGGGTACGTCCAACGCCGCGGTCAACGCCGCGTGGCCGCTGCTCATCGCGGACCACGCCGGTGAAGGCGAGCAGGCCGCGGTCGCGGCGGGCATGAACTCGATCATGGGCCTGCGCGGCCTGATCACACCGTTCCTGGTGATGGCGCCGGTCAACGCCGGGCTCATCGGTGAGACCGGCGGGCTGCTGATCTGCCTGGGCACATCCCTCACCGGTGCCCTCCTCTACGGGCGTATCACCGGCTTCGCGCGCCTGACCTAGGGTACGGCTGACCGCGTGCGAACCTTCGTGGCCAGGGCCGCGAACCGGGCACAGCCTCAGAACCGTCCGGCGATCTCCGTCATCCCGCTCTCATCGATCTCCGGCTGGCCGGTCAGCTTCCGCAGCCGGTTGATGCGATCGACGATGGCCGGGTGGGTGCTGAACAGGCCCCTCGCGCTGTGCTCGAGCTTCTTGACGGGGTTGACGAAGTAGAGGTGCTGGGTGGCCTTGTTGGCCCCATCGAGCTTCTCGGTGTCGGTACCCAGCTTGGCCAGCGCCCGCTCCAGCCCGTACGGATTGCGCGTGAGCTCGACGCTGGTGGCGTCGGCAAGGTACTCACGCTGGCGGTTGACTGCCATCTGCACCAGACGCGCGAAGAGCGGCGCCAGGATGGCCACCAGCAGGCCGATGAAGAGGATGATCATCTGTCCGCCACCGCCGCCCCGGCTGGAGCTGCGGCCGCGGGTCATCGAGCCCCAGATCGTCATGCGCGCGAGGATGTCGGCCATGAGCGCGATCGAGCCCACGAGCACGCCCACGAGCAGGCTGAAGCGGATGTCGTAGTTGGCCACGTGGGCCAGCTCATGCCCGACGACCCCCTGCAGCTCCTCGCGGTCGAGTCGCTGGAGCAGTCCGCGTGTGACGGCCACGCTGGCGTGCTCGGGGTCACGCCCGGTGGCGAAGGCGTTGAGCGCGGTGTCCTCCATGACGTAGACCTTGGGCTCGGGCAGGTTGGCGGCCAGCGAGAGCTCGCGCACCACGTTCATCAGCTGCGGCTCGTCGACGTCGGTGACCTGGCGAGCGCGCGAGATGCCCAGGATCATCGAGTCGCCGCGGTAGAGCGCGCCGATGCTGATCACGGCCGCGATGATGCCGCCGATGGGCACGAACCAGATGGCATTGGCCGGATCGCCGGCGAGGTAGAAGCCGAAGAACCAGGCCAGCACACAGAAGAGCAGCACGACCACGCCCATCAACAGGATCGATCGCCGCTTGTTCTGGCTGATCTGCTGGTGGAACGTCTGGTGGACGACCGTCATGGCGTGCTGCTAGCGGTAGGCGTGGCCTGGCCGGACCCGGTTCGCGCGGCTACCCCTGCTGCTGG
>CAYZDQ010000440.1:0-3049 GCA_964476955.1 uncultured Anaerolineaceae bacterium | reverse complement strand
CTCGATCTTGGTGCTGGGGGCTATCCTTCGTCCCACGGCGTAGTCCTCCCTTGCGAACTTGCAGGTCCGCATCGGAGCCTATGCCGTTTCTACTTTTCCAGCGATCTCAGGACGCCACCCCCAGCATCCCTCGTCGGTTCTCTCAGGCGGCTGGCAGCTGTCGCAGAAGTAGATGTCGAGATCGGCATCGATCCGCAGCTGGGCGCGCTGGGCCAGCTCGCCCTGGTCCCAGGTCAACGATCGGCGGAGCTGCTCGGGCAGGGTCGTGATCGAGGTGGCGATGGCGTCACGCACGGGCATGGCCCTGAGCCACCTGCCCTCGGGCCGCTTCGCCGCCAACGGCGCCTGGCTGGCGGTGCAGGTCATCGCGCACAACGTGGCGCGCTGGACGAGCCGCATCGGCATCGGGCGGGGCATCGTCACGACCAAGACCCTGCGACGACGGTCCTTCGGTCAGCAGTTCAGGCGTGCATCTCGCCGAGGCGAACGACGCATCAACCTCAATCCGCGTGAGCCGCGGTCACGCGGTAGCCAGCACGGTCGGCGGCGGCGAGGCAGACCTCCGCCGATGTGATGCCATCGGACGTGTGTGGGCTACGCACGCATGCCGCCGCAGCCGCGGCGCCCAGCCGCAGACGAGCTTCGACCGACCACCCTTCATGCACGCCCAAGATGACGCCCGCGGCGAATGCGTCGCCAGCACCGGTGGTGCTACGGACCTCTTCGCGGGCCAGCTTGACCGAGCCCTGCCGCCAGACGCGCCTGTCGCCAGCCGCCGCGACGCTACCGGCCGGGAAGTGCACGACCGCGAGTGATGAGACTCCCCGTTCGATCAGGCCGAGCACCAACGCTTCCATGGCCGCCCAATCCACCGGACCGTCGACGTCCGGTGCCGAGACAGCCTCGCCGGTCAGCGCGCTGGCTTCGAGCTCGTTGATGACGATGCTGTCGAGATGTCGCAGGCAGGGTGCGGCGAGCTCGGCGAGGCGGCCGGGCTCGAGGCTGGCCAGCTCCATGTTCGTGCGCATCCCCGCGGCTCGCGCCCCTTCCAGCAGCACCGACCAGCCATTGCCGCCGCCGGGCAAGGCCGCATCCATCAGCGGGTGCACTCCCAAGGCGCCGACGTGGAGGATCCGCGCATCCGATGCCTCGATGTCGCCCGGGGAGACGTGGAACAGGGCGTTGGTGCCCATATGGGTGAAGAACGTCCGACGGCCCCCGGCGCGCTCGACCATGACGTCGGTGAACGCCGTCGCGGATCTCGCCATCTTGTGGATCCGGGTCGTGTCGATGCCCAGCTTGGCGCACTCTTCGAGGATGTAGGCACCGTTCTCGTCGTCACCCACGGCGCCGAGCATGCCGACCTGGAATGCCGCTCCGAGCAAGCGCAGATCCACGGCGAGGTTGAGTGCTGCCCCGCCGGTGCTCACCGACACCTGCTCGATCGTGGCCAGCCCATCGAGCGATGGATAGGCGTCAATCACCTTCCCGAAGTCGACGACCAGGGTCCCGGCGCAGAGGACCCCGGCTCGTGCGGCCGGCCGAGCACTCATTCCGAACGCAGCACTCGGTCGGTCAGCTCCAGGTCCTCCTCAAGGCTGCGGCGCGGCCGCACATCAGCCCGTGCGAGCGTCTGGTGGTAGGTCCGCACCGCGTCGGTCGGACTCAGCTCACCGCGCAGGACCGGCCGCAGCAGGTCGACGAGGTCGAGCTGGGACTCGGCGTGCTGGATCTTGCGGCCGAAGAGCGCGACGCGGGCTCCGTGCAGGTGGGCACGATGCAGCAGTTCGAAGGTGTCGCGGGTGGTGCCGACGGTGCCGCCGTAGATCCCGACCACCAGCGATGGGTCGTGCTCGGTCAACTCGCGGAGCGCATCGGCCCCGTTGTAACCAAGCTTCAGGAACACCGGTCGCTCCGCGCTGACCACGCCGGCGAGCGTGCGCACGATCGAGTCGTTGACGAACGCCCCGATCTCCTCGGGCTCCAGGCGGCTGGGCGCGTTGGGGTTGAACACCTCCAGGAAGTGCCGCGTGCCGATCGCTGCGGCCTCGCGACGGAAGGCGGCGTAGGCCTCGAGCGAGACGAGGTCCGCCTCGAGGTCGTTGTTGAAGGTGATCGAGTACAGCACGAGGTCACAGAACGGACGGATGGCCGCCAGGTCGACCGTCCGGAACGGGCGCGATGGCATGGTGGCGTATCCGGCGCCCCGCCCCACCCACACGTCGCTGGTGTCGTTGGCGCGAACGGCCAGGGTCACGTCGTCAGGCAGGGAGCCGTCCGTCGCGAGGCGCTCGCCGTTGGAGGCCGAGGTCAGCAGGATGTCGATGACACCGTGATTGGCCTGGGCGCGCATGGCGTCCAGGTACTGGTCACGCGTCCGGTAGCGACCTGGACCCAACATCCCTTCTGGCGCGTCGTCGACGGTCCCGGCCGCGGTGAGGCCGAAGCCCATGTCGGCGTCCTTGGCGTCTGCAATCACGAAGTCGTCCGGGGTGTAGCGGCCCTCCGCGATGGTGCGCAGCTTGCGGTCGAGGCGGCGGTCGTGTTGGGTCAATTGGCCTCCGGCCCCTTGCAGGGCTTCATCGATGTGCGATCGTTCGTGAGCTCTGTGGTGGCGACGTGAGCGCCGCGATGGCCCCATCTCCTTCACGGCCGTCCTGCCGCTGACCGCGGCGGAACTCCAGAGGGAGCGGCTCATCGTCCGCGGCTTGTCCGCGGGACAGTTGAGCAGGCAGTGTCCGAGCAGCCCGCATGGGTCACTCCATGTTGGTGTGACGAGCTCGCATCGACTCCGTGGTCTCGCCGAGTGCCTCGCGCAACTGGAGCACGAGGACCTCGAAGACCAGGAACATGGCCCCCTCGAACAAGGAGCCCATCGGCAATACCGAGGTCCCACCGACGTCGCTGGCCATGGTCTGGGCTGGAATCACGAGCAGGTCGTCAGCCAGGACGGACGATCTGCCTTCGGGCATGGCGGTCACGACGACCACGTGTGCACCTGCCGCCTTCGCCACGCCACACAGCGCTGACACCGTGGAGACGTAGCCGG
>CAYZDQ010000439.1:0-3049 GCA_964476955.1 uncultured Anaerolineaceae bacterium | reverse complement strand
ACCTGGCCTCTGCTCGGACCGCTGAACCACCGGCCCATCGATTCTGGTGCGTTCGCGCTCGCTTTGAGCACGCTACTGCCGCAGCAGCAATGTCAGGACATGACTACCCCAGCCCCAGAACGTCGAAGGCGAGCCACTGGCTGACCGTCGAGGCCGCGAACCAGGCACCAGCCAGGCGACGACGGCGAAGACTACGGTCGGCCAGAACGGGAGGTGGAGGCGCTGGAGCATCAGCGCCTCCATTCAGAGGATCTCGGCCAGCGCCCTCGCTGCATCCCCGATGGCGTCCTCGTCGCGCTCGTAGTAGATCCAGCGGGCGTCGCCACCGTGCCGGCTGGTTCGGACCAGGCCTGCCTCGCGCAACCTGGCCAAGTGATTGCTGACGTTGTTCTCGCGAGCGCCGAACGTCGCCGCGAACTCGCACACGCAGTGGGGGCCAGCACGGAGCAGGGCCAGGATGCCGGCGCGGGTCGGATCGGCCAGCAACCCGGCGATGGCAGTAGCATCGGCCACGTCGGGAGCTGCCAGGTCGAATCGTGGGCAGGGCCGCGTTCGGGTCGCGTCAGCGGGCACGGGTCGGCTCCAGCTCTGTTGCCGGCTCCGTGCCGGATCGGTCGGGGAAGAGGCGCGGTCGTAGCCGCATGGCCGACCACACCAGCGCGAGCATGATGGGCACCTCGATGAGCGGACCGACCACGGTCGCCAGCGCGACCGTCGGCGAGAACGCCGTGATGGCGATGGCGATGGCGATCTCGAAGTCTCGCCCCGTCGAGTTGAAGGCCACCGCGACGCCGTCGCCGTAGGGGAAGCGCAACCGTGAGCCGATGAGCAACGCGACGAAGAACATGGCCACGAAGAAGATGGCCATCGGCAGGGCCATCCGGAGCACGATGAGCGGCTCTCCCACGATGAGGTCGCCCTTGAGGGCGAACATCACGATGAGCGTGAACAGCAGGCCCAGGATGGAGACACCGTTGAGGGTCGGCTTCAGCGACTCCATGGCCGCCTCTCCGCGCCGCTTCACCACGATCCGCCGAGTCAGCACGCCGGCGACGAGCGGCAGGCCCAGGTACAGCAGGACGCTCTCGAAGACGACCCAGACCTCGAAGGCCACGTCACCGATGAGCAGCTGCGCATAGACAGGGATGAGCGCCATCTGGATGACCGAGTTGAGGGCCACGAACACGAGCGCCATCGCGGTGTTGCCGCGCGCGAGGTAGGTGAACACGATGACCATCGCGATGCACGGCGCGAGACCGTAGAGGATGAGGCCGGTGCGCAGCTCCGGATCCGACACGAACAGGTTCGCCAGCCCGAGCATGAAGAACGGCGCCACCAGGTAGTTGAGGATCATCACGACCGCGAGCTGTCGCGGTGACCGGAACGCCGCTCCGACCTCGGTGAGCCGCACGTTGGTCATCGCGGGGTACATCATCGCGAACAGCCCGAGGGGCACCCCGAGGGAGATCAACCCGGCCATGCTCAGGTCGAAGGTCCCAGCGGCCATCGCCTTGAGGGCATCGATGGGAGGCGTGAGCTCGAAGTCGGAGATGCTGAGGATGTTGCCGATGGCCACGCCGATGGCCATGCTGATGCCGACGAACACGGGCAGGAGGCGGAAGTCCTCGAGCCGCAGCAGGAGTGAGCGCACCATCTCAGCATGGAGTGTGTCAGCAAGGACTGAGATATGCCCAGGGCCAAGGGTCAGCTTGATGGGAGTTCGGAAGGCCTTCGAGCCCGTGCCGAAGCGTCGAGCAGCGGACTGGGTCATGAGGCCGATGGCTGTGGCAGCGGTGCGATGCTCGAGGTCCTTTGGCACTTGTGCGCAGCAGCCGTCACGTTCGAAAATCGTGAGCGACGGGAGGCGATGACGCGCAGCCCAAGTTCTGGCCGCCTGGATTGCGTCGAGCCACTAGCGAACCCGGCCCGTATGCGATGTGGAGGATTGGCCATGCGTACCATGCGGCTGTCCTTGGTGGGGACCGTCATCCTCGGCTTGCTCGGCGGCCTCGGCGTTGTCGTAGTGGCTGCCCAGACGGACGAGGGAGCCGTTGAGCAGCTGAGCCTCGCGACGTACGTCACCGGGACACGAGACTTCACCGAGTTCTCCGAAGGGCCGACCGATACGACCGAAGGTGGCCTCGAAGAGAGCTACGACTGGCGAGTCGACTACGTGCTGGAGCTGAGCGACCCGCGTGTGGCCGGGACGTTGACGATGCTCGGCGACTACGTCGAGATGCAGGAGACCGGCCCCCGCGATACCGGCGTGGGCCAGGGGTCGGTGCGACTGGTCAACGATGGAGGCACCTGGGCGGGGACGTGGTCGCGCGCTGCGCATCCGCCGTGCGGCGTTCACACCTACGTGTGGCTGGTCGGAGAAGGGGCCTACGAGGGACTCACCTTCTGGTCCATGGAGTGCAGCCATCAGGTGGAACCGACCGACAAGACTCCGATCGAAGCGGTCATCTTCCAAGGTACGGAGCGGTCCGTGCCTTAGCCGGTATCAGCCGGGCAACCAGGCCATACGCGAGGGACTGACGTGCGTCCGCTGTCTCGTCCTCCGATGCGGACACGGTGGCGATAACTCGGCATCGAGAGAAGCCAGGTGCAGCCACCGGCGTCGTCGGGAATCGACAAGGAAGATCGATCAGTCGGAGCTGCCTCCGCCGACCGCGTCGTCAGAGTGATCCAGACACACTGCCGGCCACCTGCTGGCGGCAACGGAACAAGCGAGCGGCGACCAGCAACGACGATATCTGCCAGCCGCTGATGCCCTGGTTGTCAGCCTGGCGGTTCGGCGCTCGCTAACAGACGATGACTATGCCCGTTGCGCTCCCACCACCACGCACGAGGCTAGAGCGCTGCGCCGGGGGGTGCTTACAAGTGCTGTGCCCTATCCGCTGACAGGCAGTCGTACCCAGACGATGGCGGCGCCGGAGGCGCAGGACCCGCCCGGGCAGCTCGCGCGGGAGGCCGCCCAAGTCGGGCCGGTAGACGGCCTGGTAGATCGTCTCGGCGCACAGCCACCGCTCCGGCTGGTCGGGATACT
>CAYZDQ010000438.1:0-3052 GCA_964476955.1 uncultured Anaerolineaceae bacterium | reverse complement strand
CGAGCTGCCCGAGGGCTACGACACGGTCCTGGGTGAGCGCGGCTACAAGCTCTCAGGCGGCGAGAAGCAGCGCATCGCATTGGCCCGCGTGCTGCTCAAGGACCCCCGCATCCTCGTCCTCGACGAGGCCACCAGCGCGCTCGACACCGTCAGCGAACGACTCATCCAGCGGGCCATCGAGACCACGATGCGGGGACGCACCACCCTCGCCATCGCCCATCGGCTCTCGACCATCCTGCGGGCCGATCTCATCCTCGTCTACGAGCGCGGACGCATCGTCGAGCGCGGGACCCACGCGCAGCTGCTCGCGCAGAACGGCGCCTATGCCCGGCTCTACCACGAGCAGTTCGAGGCGGGCGCGCCGGGCCTGAGCTAGTCACCCGTGGGTGCGAAGTCCTCCGGATCGAGCCGGGCGCTGCTGTCGAGATAGCGGCCGCCGGGGTGGATCGTGCAGCGCACGCCGACGGTCGTCGCCCCGCCTGCCTCGGCCGGAGGCAGCTCCTGCGCCGCCCAGTGGCAGAAGCGCGTAGAGCCGTCATTGAGGTCACAGCGTGAGCCGGTCTCGGTGAGATGGCCCGCGTACTTGGTCGCGGTCGCGAGCCACTCCTCGCGTTCATCCGTGGGCGCCGAGCGGCGGAGCCGGGGCAGTCTCATGTGCCCATCATCAGGCATCCTCCGGCACGGGCACCGAGCCGGGCCGCGCCATACCCTTGGACCATGACCAAGCAAGTGACGGTTCGCTGGCACGGCGAGCTCCGATTCGACGGCACCAGTGAGTCCGGCGCCATCGTGCCCATGTCGATCAAGGACGAAGACTTCAGTCCGGGCCTGCTCCTGCTCGCGTCCCTCGGAGGCTGCACCGGCATGGACGCGGTCTCGGTGATGGCCAAGAAGAGGGTCGCCTTCGAGGAGTACCGCGTCGAGATCCAGGCCGAGCAGCGGGAGTCTCATCCACGGGCCTACACCTCGATCATCGTCGAGCACATCGTGCGCGGGCAGGGCATCTCCGACAGGGCCGTGGCTCGCGCCATCGAGCTCTCGGCGCGCAAGTACTGCCTGGTCGGCGCCACGCTCGCCACCGGCGACTGCATCATCAACCACCGCATGCGCATCACCGACGAAGCGGGCGAGCGCACCTGCGACTGCATCACCATCGGACCGAAGGGCGCGGGCCTCTCGCACTACGAGGACGCCTGACCCCCCTCTCGCCAGAAAGAAGCGCCCGGCCGGCGCTGTGCCGATCGGGCGCTTTGGATTCGATATGGGCCGGAAGGCTACATCTGCGCGAAGCGCGGGCCCTCGCCACCCTCCGGCGGTTGCCATTCGATGTTGCCCAGGGGGCATTTCACCGCACAGGTCATGCAGTGGAGGCAGTTGGACGGACTGAGCACGACCTTCTCGCCGTCCCAGCGATAGACCTGGCCCGGACAGAAGCTGGTGCAGGCTGCCGCGTAGTCCTCCGAGCAAGAGAGGCACTTCCCGGGATCGAGGATCGTCATGTGCGCCGCCTCGTCCTCTCGATGGAGGGCGCCGGTGAGGCTCACGAACGTGGCCCCGTCCATGCCGTCGGGATCCTCGCGCTCGAGTCGCGCGCCGGCCACCGTGCCCTCGGCATCGGTCTCCATGCCCAGGCGGACCGGCAGCAGGTGCGCGATCTGCGACAGTGGCGCACCGAGGTAGAGGCCCCACTTGAAGACCTGGCGGTAGTTCCTCGCGTGGCGCATCTCGGGCAGCACACCGCGCTCCTCGAGCCGCTCCTGGTAGCCCTGGAGGGCGACCTCGTCCGCGCCGGCCTCGGCCAGCCCGGCCACGATCGTCTCGGCCGCGGCCATGCCCGACCAGATGGCGTTGTGGATGCCCTTGATCTTCTCCATGTTGACGAAGCCCGCGCCATCGCCGACTACCAGCGCACCCGGTACGGAGACCTTGCCCAGCGCGTGGTAGCCACCCTCGGGGATGGTGCGCGCACCGGTGGCGATGGTCACGCCGCCCTGGAGCTGCTCCGCGATGAAGGGGTGCGAGCGGAAGCGCTCGAACTCACGCTGCGGGTTGAGGTCGCCGTACTTCCAGTCGAGCGCGAGGATGAGCCCGACCGCCAGCGTGTTGGCGTCCATGCTGTAGAGGAAGCCGCCGCCGAAGACGTCCGCCGGGTTGGGATAGCCCAGGAAGTGGGCCACGCGGCCCTCACCGAAGGGGTGCTCCTGCGCGAACTGCATCACGGCCTTGACACCGAGCGAATAGGCCTGCGGGTTCTGTCCGCTGCCGAAGTGCTCGCGCACCTGCTCGGAAAGCACGCCGCGGGTGCCGTCGGCGAGGACCGTGACACGAGCCCGGATCTCCTCTGCTGGGCGGTAGTTGGCCATGCGGCCACCGTCGGCGTCGAGCCCGACCTCGCCCAGGCGCACGCCCGCGACGCGACCGTCCTCGAGGATGACCTCGCGGGCGCTGAAGCCGCTATAGACCTCGATACCCATCTCCTCGGCCACGGCCGCCAGATAGGCCACCAGGCGCGAGATGGCGATGACCGCGTCACCCTTGTGGCTCATGGAGCTGGGTGCCACCAGCTCGGGCACCTTGATCGCGTGCGAGCCCAGCAGGAAGTACATGTCGTCCTGCGCCACATCGGCGATCCGACGCGCCAGCGAGCGATGGTCCCGCCACTCCGGGGTCAGCTCATCGAGTGGCCGGGGGTCGAGGACCGCGCCTGACAGGTTGTGGTAGCCCGGCTGGCTGGCCTTGTCGATGACCGCGAGGGAGATGTCCTGGCCGGCCTCGTCCGCCTGCTGCCTGAGCCGGATAGCCGTGGCCAGCCCGGCCGGACCCGCCCCTACGATGAGAACGTCAAGGGATGGTCTCATGCCGGTACCTCCAGCGCCTGCGTCAGCGCGGGGATGACCGTCTCGATGTCACCGACGACACCGAAGTCCGCGTAGTTGAAGATCTTTGCCTTGGGGTCCTTGTTGATGGCCACGATGACCTCGGATGACTGCATGCCCGTGATGTGCTGGATGGCGCCGGAGATGCCGATGGCGACGTACAGCCGGGGCTGGAC
>CAYZDQ010000437.1:0-3057 GCA_964476955.1 uncultured Anaerolineaceae bacterium | reverse complement strand
GGCACCTGCCACCGGGCCACCGTGCCCGACTCTTGACCAAACCTCTCCATATCAGTTGTAATCCCCGGACACGTTGGTCACACCTCAAGCTTCTCGCGAAGCCGCTGACGAGGCGTCCGTCCACCGATGCCCAGGTGGGGGCGTCTGGTGTCGTAGTACTCGATGAAACGCTCGAGTGCAAGCCGGCGCTCGTGCGAGCTGCCGAAGGTCTCGAGGTAGAGGCACTCGCTGAGCACGGTCCGGATCCAGCGCTCGACCTTGCCGTTGGTCTGGGGCCGATAGGGCCGGGTGCGCTTGTGCTTGATGTGCAGGCGCCGCAGGGCGGCCCGGAAGACCTTGCTCCGGTAGGGACTGCCGTTATCGGTGAGGACGCGCCAGACCCGCACGCCCTGGGACCGGAACCAGCGCAGCGCCCGCAGTGCGAAGCGCGTCGTGGTGCCCTTCTTCTCGTCAGGCAGGATCTCGGCGTAGACGAGGCGGGTGGCGTCATCGATGGCCACGTGCATCACTTCCCAGCCGACCCCACGCTTGCGGCCCTTCCGCTCCCCGGTGGCCCGGTGCCCCGGACCGCCCACGATGCGCCCGAGCTTCTTGGTGTCGAGGTGGATGAGGTCACCGGGCTCGTCGCGCTCGTAGCGCACGACCGGCGCCCGCTCGGTACCGCGCTCGATGAGTCCCGCGCGATCGAGGGCACGGTGGGCCGTCGACGGCGCACAGCCGACCACTGGGGCGATGCGGTCGGGACCCCAGCCGAGCAGTCGACGCAGGGCTCCGATCGTGGCCTCGTCGAGCCAGTGCAACCGCCCCGGGCTCGTGTGCGGCCAGGCCGTCACGGCCCTGCGCCCGCCAGCGGGGCAGCCAGCGGTAGTAGCAGCGGCGGCTCACGCCGTGGGCCTCGCACGCGGCGGTCACGGTCATGCCCGCCTCGACCGCGAGGAACAGGTCGGCGCGGCCCCGTGGCGTGCGCCGGGCGTTGGGGTGACAATGCATGAGGAGCCCTCTCTGATCGGTTGGTTGTCTTGCAACCCCCAACCTAATCGGTGACGGGCTCCTCTCGTGTCACCAACGTCTCAGGAGAACAGAGCTAGGAGGCGCACCTACCCCTCCGGCTCCAGGTAGCCCCAGCGGCGCAGGGTAGCCACGATCTCGACGGCTGCTTCCTCCGGCGGAAGCTCGACCTGCTGTGCTCCGGAGCCAGCATCGAGCGCGCCGGACAGCGCCGCGATGCGCTCCCGCGGCAGATCGCCCGCAGGCGGCGCCGGCACCGTGCGTGGGCGCGGACGGTAGGGCACTGCCGTGCCGGTGGCTGCAGGCTCCAGCGGTCGCTCCGTGATGACCACGTCGATCTCGGCCTCTGCCGCCGCGAGCACGGCCGGCAGCGGAGCGCGCGGCAGCTCGACCGTGGCCGCCTCCATGGAGATGACCGCCGGTGGGGCCAGGCGCACATGCTCGCGCCGTCCTGCCGGCAAGCGGCGTTCTGCAAGCAGCGTCCCGCCATGCCATTCGACCGAGAGCAACCCGCAGGCGGCAGGGCGGCCCAGCATCGCGCCCAGTGCCGGCGCCACGGCAGCCGAGCCACGGTCCATGCTGCGGGCACCGGCGACCACGAGGTCGGCCTTGCCCGCGAGCGGCGCCAGGGCCGCAGCCACGTCCAGCGACGCGACCCCCGCAGGAGCCTCTACTCGGATCGCGCGGTCGGCTCCCAGCGCCAGTGCTTCCCGCAGCCCGGCATCGGCAGCCGGTGATCCGGCCGTCACCGCGGTCACCTCGGCCTCGTCCGACCCAGCCAGCCGCAGGGCCCACATCAGCGCCGCGACAGAGGACGGATCGAGTCCGTAGCGGCCGGGCTCGACACTGGCGGAAGCGCTAAGCGGCTCCACCTCCGTGCGCGTGGCCGTCCACTTCAGCGGGACCAGGATCTGCATCATCATCCTCTCGCGTAGACCACGCCGTGCCCACCATCGGGATACGACCACGTGAGCGCGCCTTCCTGATCGCAGACCAGATAGCAGGTGCCGCACTCGAAGCACTGCTCGTAGTTGAAGACCACACCACCGTCGGAGGTGACCACGAAGAGGTTCGCCGGGCAGGCCGACACACAGGCTCGTGACGAGCAGCCACGACAGGAGTCGGCGTTCAGCACGATGTGTGCGCGCGCCGAGACCCGGAACTCGACGGTCGACATCCGCTCCTCGAAGCCGAACTCGGGGTAGCTGCGACGACTCACAGGAAGGTCCTCCAGATCCGCCAGCCGTCACGGGCCAGGTCGCGCAGACCGATGCGATGCTTCCGCAGCTGGCCCCACGCGATGCGCAGTGCGCCGCGCTTGGGCGTGGGGTTGGTAACCGTGAACATCTCCTCCAGCACGCCTGCCACCATCGCCGGGTAGCGCTGCTGGACGCGCTCGGAGAGCACGAAGTCGGGCGCGTCACGGAAGCGGCGGTGGTCGGCCAGCACGAAGCTCCGCTCGAGTCGTCGGCGGTAGCCGGCCATGCCGCTGGCCGACGTGTCCCCGGCGCGCACTGCCTCAACGGCGGTCTCGCCGGCCGCTACGCCGGCACCCATGGCGAAGTTCACGCCTTCGAGCCAGAGCCCGGCAGCCAGACACATACCGGCTGCGTCACCGGCCACGAGCATGCCGTCGGTGGACAGCTCGGGCATGTGCTTGTAGCCGCCCTCGGGGATGAGATGGGCGGAGTACTCGAGCAGGCGCCCGTCTTCCACCAGCGGCTTGACTGATGGGTGCGCCTTGAAGCCCGCGATGAGGTCCTCCGGACGATGGCCGGCCTTGCCGTGCTCGGAGAGGCTGACCACCACCCCGACGGCCACGCTGTCGCGGTTGGTGTAGATGAAGCCGCCGCCGGGCAGGCCGCGCGTGCCGCCCACGACCTCGATGTCCGCGCCCTGGTCGCCACGGACCCCGAAACGGTCCTCGATGACGGCGCGGTCGAAGCCCAGCACCTCCTTCACTCCGAGCGTCAGGTGGTCGGCCGAGAAGCCGGGATAGAGGCCCGCCTCCTTGGCCAGGAAGGAGTTGACGCCGTCGCAAGCCACGAC
>CAYZDQ010000436.1:1582-3065 GCA_964476955.1 uncultured Anaerolineaceae bacterium | reverse complement strand
GACCTTCGCGGCCACCTTCACCATGATCCTCATGCTCATCCTGCTCGCGGCCCTGGTCATCGTCATCAACGGTGTCGAGTCGGGCCTCGAGTACGTGGAGTCGAGGGTGGAGGTCAGGGCGGAGCTGCATGACGGGCTGCTCGATGAGCGCGTGGCCGAGTTCCAGGATCAGCTCGCGGGCATGTCCGAGGTGGCCACCATCGCGTACGTGAGCAAGGAAGAGGCGCTGGCCCGCTTCAGTGAGTCGCGCGCCGAGCAGGGCCAGACCGACATCACCAGCGCCTACGCCGGCTACAACCCCTTCAACGCCTACTACGCCATCGAGCTGCGCGATCCGCGCCAGTCGCGTGACCTCATCGCGGTGCTGGAGGCGGAGACGGCCCTGGTCACGCGCGTGCTCGGGCAGCAGTCGGGCATCGACCGTCTCGTCGAGCTCACCGCCCAGCTGCGCAACCTCGGCTTCATCGTGCTCAGCTTCGTGGCCCTGACGGTGCTGCTGATCGTGGTCAACAGCATCCGCATGGCGCTGATGGCCCGCGCCCAAGAGATCGAGATCATGCGCCTCGTGGGTGCGTCCGATCGCTACGTGCGCTGGCCCTTCATCCTCGAGGGCGTCTTCATCGGCCTGGCCGGTGCCATCGTCACGCTCATGCTGCTGCTCATCGCCTCGCCCGTCATCAGCGACATCGCCAGCGACATCGCCGGCTCGGTCCCGCTCGGCTTCGACAGCTCGCTCACGCTCCAGATCGTGGCCATCTCACTCGGTGCCGGCCTCGGTCTGGGCGGCGTCGGCGCCTGGATCAGCGTGCGCACCTACCTGCGCTAGCCCGACAGACAACTCATGAGCGCCCCTCCCAGCCAGTCCTCACCCCAGCCACCATCCGCGCCACAGCACGACGGTGGCCGCGTAGGCCTCATCGCACTCGTGCTGCTGGGGGTCGGCGCAGCCGCGGTCTTCTGGGCCGGACTCTCGCTCGGCGGTGGCTCGACCGGCCGCAACTCCGAGGAGCGGGCCGCCATCGAGGCCTTCGCCGAGTCCTACCAGCGCATCGCCGACGATTTCATCGGCACACCCCTGCCGGACGCGCTCCTCGAGGGCGCCATCGAAGGCATGTTCGAGGTGCTCGAGGACCCCTACTCGCGCTATATGAGCCCTGACGAGTTCGCCGCCCAACTGGACGACGCGCGAGGCGAGTTCGAAGGCATCGGCGCGGAGATGGGCACCCTGGATGAGAGCGATGAGCGCTGCGAGGTCATCGACGAGACCTGCAGGCTGACCGTGACACGGGTCCTGGAAGGTGCGCCCGCCGAAGGCGCCGGCCTGCTCGCCGGCGACATCGTCACTGGCGTAGACAGCGAGAGCCTCACGGGCCTGACCATCGACGACTCGGTCGGGATCATCCGTGGTCCGCGAGGCAGCGAGGTCACGCTCAACCTGGAGCGAGACGGGCAGGCGCTGGACCTGCCGATCACCCGCGACACG
>CAYZDQ010000436.1:858-1572 GCA_964476955.1 uncultured Anaerolineaceae bacterium | reverse complement strand
GAGGACATCCACGCCACGACCCTGGCCGACGGGCGGGTCGGCTACATCTCCATCGACAACTTCAGCGCCAACGCCGCGGCTGACTTCCGCGAGGCGCTGGAGGGGCTGCTCGAGGAGGATGTGGAGGCGCTGGTCCTCGATGTGCGTGACGACCCGGGCGGCTTCGTCGATGCCACCGTCGAGATCAGCAGCCAGTTCCTGGCCGATGGCGCGGTCTTCTGGGAAGAGGATGCCGGCGGCTCGCAGGTGTCGGTCGACGTCATCGACCACGGGCTCGCCACCGACAGCGCCGTGTCCGTGGCCGTGCTCGTCAACGGCGGCACCGCCTCGGCCAGCGAGATCCTCGCCGGTGCGCTGCAGGACGCCGGGCGCGCTCAGCTGGTGGGTGAGACGACCTTCGGCAAGGGCACGGTGCAGGAGTGGAACGAGCTTCCCGGCGACAACGGCGGCTATCGCCTGTCGGTCGCCAAGTGGCTCACACGCGACAAGCGCTGGGTCGATCGGGTGGGCCTGACGCCCGACGTACCTGTGACAGCCAGCGACGAGCGCTACCGGACAAGCTCAGCCGAGGTCGGACCTGATCAGGATGCCCAGCTGCAGACCGCCATCGCGGCGGTGCTGGGGGAGGCGCTGCCGTCACCACTCCCATCGCCCGAAGCGACGTCATCTCCCGCCGTCGACGACGGGTCCAACTGACCCGAGGGCCTGCTTGAC
>CAYZDQ010000436.1:0-848 GCA_964476955.1 uncultured Anaerolineaceae bacterium | reverse complement strand
GGTCGGGTACGGTCTCCTCAAGCGAAAGGAGGTGGTGTGCAATGCAATCTCGATTAAGTAGCAGCACCGCCTCGGAGGTTCAGCGCTAGCTCGAATCGCCCGAGTAGTGGTGCATGCCGCTAGGACGCCGGCCCGTCTGGGCCGGCGTTCGTGTGTCTGTGCGACCCTAGAGGGCCGAGAATCCACCAGCCAGCACCCAGGAGCCCACAGATGGGCAAGACCGTCGCCACCAACAGAAAAGCCCGCCACGACTACTCTGTCCAGGACACGTTCGAGGCCGGCATCGTCCTGACCGGTACCGAGATCAAGTCGGTGCGGGAAGGTTCGGTGAACCTGCAGGACGCCTACGCGCGGATCGAGCGGGGCGAGTGCTGGCTCGTCGGCGCGCGCATCGCGCCCTGGGCCGGGGGCAACCGCTACAACCACGAGCCCATGCGCGACCGCAAGCTGCTGCTGCACCGGGTGCAGATCGACCAGCTCGTCGGCCGCACCAAGGCCAAGGGCCTGACCATGGTGCCGCTCTCGATGTACTTCAACGACCGCGGCAAGGCTAAGGTCCAGGTGGCGCTGGTGAAGGGCAAGAAGCACTACGACCGCCGGCGTGACATCGCCGAGCGCCAGTCGAAGCGCGACATGGAGCGCGAGGTCGCCGACGCCATGCGCGGCCGCTAGCCGACGCCCCCAGCGGCCTCACCCTTCGGCTTTGGCCGGTTGACCGTGCTCCGGGCACGTGGCACCCTGTCGCACCTGTCGGCCCGGGGGGCCACCTGATGGCCGACGCAAGGGAGGGATAGCGGTGCGCACCTCTGTCCGATCGACGCTTGTTGGTGGCGCTCTCGCCACGGCAC
>CAYZDQ010000435.1:0-3065 GCA_964476955.1 uncultured Anaerolineaceae bacterium | reverse complement strand
ACCCACGCCGGAACCGACGCCCGAGCCGACACCTGTACCTACGCCAACCCCCACGCCGGAGCCGACACCCGAGCCAACACCGACTCCGACACCGGAACCAACGCCGACGCCTACACCCGGGCCGATACCAACCCCCACGCCGGAGCCGACTCCTGAGCCCACGCCGACCCCCACGCCGGAGCCGACTCCTGAGCCCACTCCGACCCCCACGCCGGAGCCGACGCCCACACCCACGCCTGGACCCACTCCTACGCCGACGCCTACGCCGACGCCAATCCTCACGCCGGAGCCCACGCTCGAACCGACGGCAGAGCCCACGCTCGAGCCCACAACTGAACCGATTCCTGCCTTCGGCTCAGCCGAGGCCGTCGCCCTCGCCGAGCGAGCGCCGACCCTGGGTTGCGATCCGAGCGTGACGGCTGTCTTCGACGACCCCGATGCCGCCATCGCGGCAGTCGCCTGCGAGCCACCGGTTGAGACTGTCGGCCAGCTGGCACTCCACAGCTTCGAGGACTCCGACGTCATGCGAGAGTCATGGGAGACCGACGCAACGGTTGCCACCGAGGTGGAAGAGGCCGACGACGCCTGCAAGACATCGGAGCCCGGTACGCGCAAGTGGGGCTTCGGCAACATCACCTGCCTGATCGACGACGACGGCCTGGCGCAGCTCCGCTGGACCGACGCCCGCATCGGCATGCTCGGGCGTGCCAAAGCCACGAACGACGACATCCCCGCCTTGTTCGCGTGGTGGCAGGAGAACGGCCGCAAGATCGGGCGAACCGGAGACTCGGCGCCGGCCGAACCGAAGGACGATGAGCCGAAGGCTTCCAAGCCGGGCAAGCTCGTACGCGTCCCGGGCGCCCCCAAGGACATCACCTGCAGCACCGGCGACCCCCTCCCCGATGAGTGGGACCGTGCGTGGCGCCTCAAGAACATCGTCTTCCGCAACCGCGCCGGCTATGAGCGGGTCATCCTGAACCTCGAGCGAACCGGCAAGAACCGCAGCAAGTGGCCGACCCAGGCCTTGGTCGAGCGCATGCCGGTGTCGGCCGTGGCCAAGGCCGTCCCCAAGGCCTCCAAGCCGCGTCGCGGGCGCCTCGCCTACGTGGTGCGGCTCGACGGAGTGCGGGACGCGCCGAACCTCTTCCGCTATCGGCCGAACGACCTCGACCTCATCAAGGAGGTCTCGGTGGTGAAGGATGGCGCGGGCCGGGCCGTCGTCATCTCTGTCCCCAAGGACACCTGCTACCAGATGCGAATCCCCGTCTGGGGCCCGAACGCGACAGGCAACGAGCGGAAGGCTGAGGTCTTCATCGACTTCAAGACGAAGTAGGAGCTCCGAGCCGATGTGAGATCGGCGCCACCGCCGGATAGACCTCGCGATAGAGCTGATAGACCTCCGTATACGCCACATGGCGGGCGGTGTCGGGTTCGTACGTGTCGGTCAACTCGAGGAAGCGCTCCGCGCCCACTGCGGCCGAAGCCCACAGGCCAGCACCCGTTCCCGCCAGCAGCGCCGCCCCGAATGCCGCGGCCTCAGTGATCCGTGGCGTGATGACAGGGATGCCGGTGATGTCCGCCTTGAGCTGCAGCCACCGTCTTGAGCGCGCCCCTCCACCGATGGCACGCAACACGTCGATGGCAGCGCCACCGTCGCGCAAGAGATCCAGGTTGACGCGCAGCTCGAAGGTCAGCCCCTCGAGGATGGCCATGGCCAGGTCGGTGCGGGAGGTCGAGAAGGTCAGGCCCAGGATCGCGCCCCTCGAGGCGGTGTCGAAGGTCGGCGTGCCGGCACCAGCGAAGTGCGGCAGCACCAGCAGGCCCGTCGGCCCAGGGCCCGCGCCCTCCAGGATCAGGTCGTAGGCATCTCGACCGCCGTCCCTCGCGCGTGCGAGCTGGGGCTCGCAGAAACCATCGCGGAACCAGCGCAACGCCAGCCCACCGCTGTGGTTGAGAGTCATGGCCAGGAACAGGTCCGGCACAGTCGCGTGGTAGACGCTGATGTTGCCTTCGTTCAGCGGTGGGGATACGACCGGCGAGCCCAGTGCTACTTCCACCACCTCGGCCGTGCCGGTCGAGACCATCGCCAGGCCTGGCTTCGTCAGGCCGACCCCCAGTGCCCCGCAGGCCTGGTCGTGGCCGCCCGTGACCACGATCGGGGCCGAAGCCAAGCCGAGCTGCTCGGTCAGCTCATCGGATAAACGCTCCACCGCCACGCCCGACGGCGCCACCGGAGCCAGCCGATCAGGCGAGAGCTCGAGTGCCTCGAGAACCTCGCTCGACCACCCCCCTGCGTCGAGGTCGAACAGCTGCGTCCGCGAGGCCAGGCAGGCGCTGATCACGGCCGACCCGGTCAAGCGCGCGATGAGGAAGTCCTCGACCAGCAGGAAACGGTCGGCCGACTCCCAGATGTCGGGCTCATGCTCCCGGATCCAGAGCAGCTTGGGCAGCGTGTTGATGGTGTGGACCGACATGCCCGTGCGTTCGAACAGCGCCTGCGCCCCGAACCGCTCGCGCAACCAGTCGTTCTGGGCATCGGTGCGTGTGTCCATGCCCAGGATCGTCGGTCGCAACGGCCGGGTAGCCGCGTCCACCGGCGTGATCGCCTCGCCGTGCACGGACAGGCCGATCGCAGCCACCTCGCGCACGTGGGCCCCCGCGAGGGCCTCCCCCATCGCCTCGAGCGCGAACGCCCACACGGCTTCGATGTCCTGCTCGGCCCAGCCCGGCTGCGGCAGCTGCACGGGGTACTCCCGCGACGCGGCCGCCAGCAGAACGCCTTCCTCGGAGAAGATGACCGCCTTGCAGCCGGTGGTGCCGACGTCGACGCCGATGAGAGCGGTCATGCCGCGCCGGCACCATGCGCCAGCGCGGCCTCGGAGCCGAATCGCTGCTTCATCTCGGCCTCCCTCTCGCCCTTCAGCACTCCGGTCTTCGCTACGCGTGCCGGAAGACCTCCCAGCCGAGGTAGTTCTCGAGCGCTTCGGCCACGGCGTCCGCGGTGTGCGCAGGACTCATGGCGCAGTGGTGCTCGAAGCCGACATTGCAGATGAGCTTCAGCAGTG
>CAYZDQ010000434.1:0-3084 GCA_964476955.1 uncultured Anaerolineaceae bacterium | reverse complement strand
TGTGCACGTTCTACGCCGGCGCGTGGGTCGTCTTCAACCGCACCGCCATCGGCGGCTACATCCTCGGTATCGGCAACAACGAGGAGAACACGCGCCTGGCCGGCGTCAACGTCGACCTCGTCAAGATCGGCGTCTTCGCCTTCGCCGGCATGTGCGCCGGACTGGCCGGCATCGTCATCGCGCCCAAGATGGGCTTCGTCCAGCCGGGCATCGACGGCAACGTGCTGCTGCTCGACGCGATCGCCGCCATCGTCATCGGTGGCGCCAACATCAACGGCGGTCGTGGCACCGTCGTGGGCACCTTCCTGGGTGTCCTGTTCATCGGAGTCCTCAACAACAGCATGAGCTTGCTGAACATCGAGAACGTGTGGCAGCTCGTGTACAAGGGCGTCGTCATCCTCGCCGCCCTGGTGATCAATTGGCTGCTCTGGGAGTCCCGGAATGAAGAGTCGCGCTAGCTCCGGTCCTATGCGGGCGAGCGCAACCCTTCAGACGCGGGATCTCCGGGTCAGGGAAAAGGTGACCCAGAAGAGGTCACATTACATGGAGGAGCGAACCTTGGTATCGAAGAAGGTGCTCGGGATCAGCAGTGCTCTGGTCGTGGCCATGGCCGCCTATGCGGCTCCGGTCGGCGCCCAGCAGCAGGACTGGACCGGCTTCGGAAACGGCAATGACACGCTCGAGATCGTGTTCATCAACGACGGCCACGTGGCTCCGTACCACGTCGCCTGGCTCGGCGGCCTCGAGGATGCGGGCAAGGCATACGACGAGGCGTTCGGCAACGTCCAGACCAGCTGGCTCTCTGCCGAGGGCAGCCTGGAGAAGATGATCGAGCAGGCCGAGACGACGATCAACGAAAACCCTGACGTCATGTTCGTCAACGCGATCGACACCGAGGCCTTCGTGCCGTTGATCGAGAAGGCACAGGGCCAGGGCATCACCTGGATCGCCGTCCACAGCCCGATGGCAGAGGCTGACTACAGCTTCACCCTTGGTGACGACGCCAACGGCTACCACCAGGGTCTGGCCATGTGCTACATCCTCGACGATGGCGCCCAGGTCGGCATCATGCTCGGCCAGGCCGGCAACCCGTCGGGCGACGCCCGCCACGCAGGCATCATGAAGGGCCTCGCCGAGTGCGAAGGCCAGATCGAAATCATCGGCGAGCAGCCAGCAGACTGGGATACCGTCAAGGCCACCTCGATCTCCGAGAACTGGTATACGCAGTACCCCGATCTGGCCGCCATCTCCGGCGTGACCGACGCGTACATGTATCCGTCCATCGCCAACGCCCAGTCCATGGGCCGCGACAACGTCCTGTTCTTCGGCTACGACGGCGACGAGCCCATCCTCCAGCAGATGGTGGACGGCAACGTCATGGCGGACATCCTGCTCAGCGGCACCCGCGAGGGCTGGAACTTCGTCTCGATGGCCACGAACATCGCCGTGGGCAACGCTCCTGAGGAGCAGGTCTACGACTTCTTCACCCCGCTCGTCCTCTCGGCCGAGAACTACGAGGCCATGCTGGCCGAAGGGTTCCCCGAGGACGTCCCGGTCTACACCGTCGACGACGCGCTCGAGGTCGCCGTGAACGGCTTCACCGAGTTCGGTCCCGACTCTGTGGTCCTCCCCGAATAAGCGCAAGTAGCTAGCCCACGGGGGCCGTCACGGAGGCGGCCCCCGCAGGCTCCACCAATCACCCACAAGGCAGACACGGAACGCAGCGACCGATGACAGCAGTCGACACTCCGATCCAAGAGCAGGGCCTGGCCCAGCGCGTGTTCGCGCAGTACGGCCGCTATCTGCTGCTGGTCGGGTTCATCGTGGTGGCAGCGGTCTTCTTCCAGTACTCGAACGACAACTTCCTCAGCATCACCAACATCGGCATCATGATGCGGTCGATGGCCGTCCTGCTCCTCTTGAGCCTGGGCATGACCATCGTCATCATCACCGCTGGCATCGACCTATCGGTCGGCTCGAACGTGGCCTTCGCCGGCGCCGTTGGTGTCATCGTCTTGGTCGAGACGGGCATCCCCTGGATCGGCTTCGTGGCCGCAGTGATCGCGGGCATGAGCATCGGTCTCATCAACGGCATCTTCGTGGGCCGGATGGGCCTCTCGGCATTCATGGTCACACTGGCCACCTTTGCTCTCGCGCGCGGCCTCGCGCTCGTCCTGCTCGATGCGACGTCCATCGGCACGGACGACCAGGTCTACCTCTGGCTGGGCAAGACCACGGTCGGGGAAGACTTCCCCGTCAGCATCGTCTTCGTCTTGGCTGTGATCCTCACAATCGCCTTCGTGATGCACCGCACGACCTTCGGGCGTGACGTGTTCGCCGTCGGCAGCAACCGGGCCACGTCGTTCCTGCTCGGCCGCAGCACGATCAGGACGCTCGTCCTCGTCTACGTCGTCTCAGGCCTGATGGCCGGACTGGCCTCGATCATCACGGTCGGCCGTCTCAACTCGGCCCAGCCGTGGGCTGGCTTGAACATGGAGTTCGATGCCATCACCGCAGTGATCCTTGGCGGCACCAGCCTCTATGGCGGCCGCGGCACGATCCTCGGCACGGTGCTCGGCGTCATTCTCATGGCCTTCATCGTCAACGGCCTGATCCTCACCGGCACCAACCCATTCCTGCAGACGTTCATCCGCGGTGCGCTCCTGGTCGGCGTGGTCGTGGCGGATGCGCTCGCCAATCGAGGTCGCAGATCATGACCGAGACGCCCGCGGTGACCCCTTCGGCGACCCCTGCCGAGGCTCCCTCGCGCAACGGCCGTTCGGTCGAGATGACCGGCATCACCAAGTCCTTCTTCGGCACGCACGCGCTGCGCTCGGTCGACTTCGCCTGCCACGCGGGCGAGGTCCATGCACTCGTGGGTCTCAACGGCGCCGGCAAGTCCACGCTCATGAAGATCCTCGGGGGGGTCTATACGCGTGACGAAGGCGAGGTCGTGGTCGCCGGTGAGAACGTCCACTTCCACAGTCCCTCCGACGCTGCCCACCATGGCATCGCCATGATCCACCAGGAGTACTCGCTCATCCCCGAGCTGTCGGTGGATCATGGCGATGCCATGGTGGGCAG
>CAYZDQ010000433.1:0-3091 GCA_964476955.1 uncultured Anaerolineaceae bacterium | reverse complement strand
GCGCGTACCGGCGGCGATCTCCTGGTCGAACGCCTGTGCGGGCGACGAGAAGACGACCTCTCCCACAGCCATCGTCTCGACCGAGCGCGAACCGCTCGCGGGGTAGCGGTCGTCGGCGCTGAGCGGGATGGACAGGGCCACGGCCGGGATGGCTGCCGCGGCCGGGTCCGGCTCGTCCGTCTCGGTCGCAGCGGTGACCGTGACCTCGATCGGGCCCAGTCCCAGCAGGCGCGGGGTCAGCGTGATCTCCGCGGTTGGCAGCGCCTGCGTCAGCAGGTAGCCGCCGACGATGACCAGCGCGAGCACCACCACCGTGGCCACACGCAGCCGCTCGCTGCGCCAGACGAGTGGTCCCCCGGTGGTCGTCTCTGCTGCGGCTGCGATGACCGGTTCAGCGGCCGGCTCGGGCGCCTCGGCTACGGTCGGCTCATCCCCGCGTTCGAGGGCCGCTTCGGCCTCATCGGGCGTGGCGCACGCGAGCACGCCGGCAGAGGCGGCCATGGCACGGACCTGCTCATCGGGACTGGCCACGGCCATGACCAGACCGCGGGACTCGGCCTCCCTCGCGAGCAGCTTGAAGTTGATCCGTCCGGTGGCGATGCGCGAGCCAGGCGGCACCACGAAGACGACCCGCTCGTCCTGGGCGCCTCTCAGGCGCGCGACGGCGTCGGTGATCTCGTCGTCGTTGTCGAGGTACCACACGGCCATGCTCTGCAGTCTGCCCTACGGACCGACTCTTCGTCAGGCGCCCCGAGACCTAGACGCGCATCCCCTTCAGCACACGTGCGAGGGCCGCATCGAGCGGCTCTTGCGGCCCGGCGGCCTCGACAGCCTGGAAGGCCAGCGCCATGGGGGTCACGTCCTGCTGATCCACGAGCAGGCCCGTGCCGTCTCCGATCTCCTTGACCGACTCGGGCTCCATCATCGACACCTGTGGTCGGCGGGCGAAGGGCAGGCCCGAGGCGAAGCCCTCGCCCTCCAGGGCGGAGCGGATCTCGGGCAGGGCCGCGCCGCCACCGCAGAGCTCGATGCGGCCCGGTAGCAGGCCCTGCTGGCCGAACTCCTCGAGTACCAGCTCCACGCCCGCGGCCCACACCGAGATCATCGGCGACCTCGTCGGCATCCTCGATGTCATGGCCGCCGGCATGGGCGACCTTGATGCGTTCGGCCTCTTCGAAGGCGATATCGAGCCGGTCGGCCAGGGACTTGGTGAAGGCGCGGCCACCGAGTGCGAACATGCGCGTACCTTCCACCGATCCCGAGCGCACGAGGGCCACATCGGTGGTGCCACCACCCACGTCGATGAACAGCGCGCCCGACTGGCCCAGCTGCTCGCCGGCGATGGAGCGCGCCACGGCATAGGGCTCGGCCACGACCTTGATGAGCTCGAGGCCCAGCCGCTCCACCACCGATTCGAGGGCGCCGAGGTGGACCAGCGGGGCGTAGGCGTTGAAGACGGAGATGCGCAGGTGCCGGCCCTGGAAGCCCACCGGGTTGGAGACGGCGTAGCCGTCGATGCCGGCGGAGGCCACGCCCGCGTGCACCAGCCGCACATCGACGTTGGGCAGGCCGGTCTCCCAGGTGATGGTGCGCTGCGCTTCGGCGGCGGCGTCGGCCTCGATCTCCTCGAGCAGGCGCTCGATCTCCGAGTGGGTGACCGAGCTGTCGGGCCGCCTGCGCTCGGCGGTGCGGGTGGTGGTGAAGCCTTTCACCAGCTCACCGGCGATGCCGATGACCACCTTCTCGGCGCGCCGGCCGGACATCTGCTCGGCGGCGTCGAGCGCGTTCTGGCAGTTGCGCACGACCGCCGAGATGTCGGCCACGGTGCCCGACTGCATATGTGCCAGGCCCTGGCGCTGCCGGCCGACCCCGGTGACCATGGCTCCGCCGCCATCCTCGTACTCGAAGACCAGCGCCTTGGCGTACTCGGTGCCGATGTCCAGGGCGAGATGCGCCGCGTTCGGCGCCGAGGTGCCACCGCGCCGGAGCAACCGCTGCAGCAGGCCCATGGCCGTTGCCCGCCCTACCCTTCGAGGCGCTGGCGCAGTCTCTCGAGGGCCGTCTGGAGGCCGCTGGGCTCGGGGACCTTGCCCTGGGCCATGCCGGCCTTGCCCCCACCCTTGCCTCCGGCCTCGGCGACCGCGTCGCGGACCAGGTCGCCGGCGTCGACACCCTGTTCCACCAGGTCGTCGCTGACGGTCACGAACAGCTGCGGCTTCTCGGGGTCATCGAGACCCGCTGCGATGACGCCGCTCTTGAGCGAGCCCCGAACCTCCTTGGCCCAGGCACGCAGCTCATCCATCGACTTGAAGCCGCCCATCATCGACACCAACGCGCCCTTCTGCAGCAGCTCGGCCGTCTTCACCGCGGCCTGGGCCGTGGGCACGAGGCCGGTCGAGGCGGCAGCGGCCTTCTGCTTCTGCTTGAGGCCCTCGATGCGCGTCATGAGCTGGTCAGCCGACTGCGCACCGACCGCCGCCACTGCTGCCTCGAGGATGCGGAAGCGTTCGTCGGCATAGGCCTCGGCGCCCTCGCCGGTAAGGGCCTCGATCCGGCGCATGCCCGAGCCGATCGAGCGCTCGCCGGTGATGATGAAGCCACCGATCTGGCCGGTAGCGCGACAGTGCGTGCCGCCGCAGAGCTCGTGGCTGTAGTCCTCGACCCGGACCGTGCGCACCGTCTCCCCGTACTTCTCGTCGAAGAAGGCGTCGGCGCCGGCGGCCTGGGCCTCGGCCATCGACATGCGCTCCGGTGTGACGGTGCGGTCCTCGCGGATGATCTGCCGCACCTCGGCCTCGATGGCCTGCCGCTCCTCGGGCGTGAGGCCGCGGTCGAAGGGGTAGTCGAAGCGCAGGTAGTCGGGCGTGACCAGCGAGCCCGCCTGGCGGGCGGCGTCGCCGAGCGTGTTGCGCAGGGCGCGGTGCAGCAGGTGCGTCCCGGTGTGGTTGCGCATCGTACGCGCCCGCCGCGCCGGGTCGACCTCGGCCTGGACGCGCTGGCGCCGGCTGACCTTCCCGTGGAGGATGCCCTCGTGCACGATGAGCCCGGCCACCGGCCGCTGGGTGTCGGTGACGGTGAAGACGATCTCGCC
>CAYZDQ010000432.1:0-3091 GCA_964476955.1 uncultured Anaerolineaceae bacterium | reverse complement strand
CCTGGCGCCGCTGGTGGAGGGTGCCACGGTCACCGCTGCCTGGTGGGACTGGACCCCGGTGGTTCGGCACCCCGAGCCCGAGAACTTCGAGGGTGCCATCGTGGGCCGGCGCATCACCAAGGTCGGCCGTCGGGCCAAGTGGTTGGTGCTCGACCTGGAGGCCGACCAGGTCCTGGCCATCCAGGTGAAGATGACCGGCCAGCTGTTCGTGCTGCCCGAGGCCACACCCCACGACAAGCACGTGCACCTACGCCTGACCCTGGATCCCGGCCCGGTGTCCGGCGGGCAGGTGCATGAGGGTCCGCGCTGGTTGCTCTTCCGCGACGTGCGCAAGTTCGGTCGCGTCGGGGTCTACCGGCGAGCGGACGACGGCACCATCCTGGGCGAGAGCGATCTGGGCGAGCTCTTCGGCGAGCATGGCCCGGAGCCACTCGCGGATGACTTCGATGTGCGTCGCTTCCGCAAGCGATTGCGCCGACGCCGCGGCCGGCTCAAGACGACGTTGCTGGACCAGTCGTTCATCGCGGGTGTGGGCAACATCTACGCCGACGAGTCGCTCTGGCGCGCAAGACTGCACCCGTTGCGTTCCGCCGATTCGCTCAACACCGAGCAGGAGCGGCGCCTGTACCACGCCATCCGGGGCGTGATGAACGAGGCCATCGAGCGCCGCGGCTCCTCGGTCGACGACTACACTGCGCCCGAGGGCGGCGGCGAGATGCAGGAGCATCTCGATGTCTACCAGCGGACGGGGCAGCCGTGCCGTCGCTGCGGTCGCCCGATCGTGCGCTTCGAGCTCAATGCCCGCGGCACGCACTTCTGCTCCTGGTGCCAGCGCCTGCCCTCCGCCGATCGCAGTGGAGCCAATGCTGCGCTCGTGCGTCGGGCGCGCCGATCCGCGCGCCGGGGCCGCAACTGGTCGGAGCTCAGCGGACCCGAGCCGGTGGGTCCGAGGGCACACTAGGGGCATGTCCATCCTGCGCCTCGAAGGCGTCCGCCGCGAGATCGGCGACTTCGTCATCCTCGACTCGGTCACGGCTGCGCTCGCGCGTGGCGAGCGGGTCGGGCTCGTGGGCGGCAACGGCGCGGGCAAGACCACGCTGCTCGAGATCGTCGCGGGGCGCGAGGAAGCCGATGCCGGCGTGGTGCACACGGCCAGGGGCCTGCGCGTCGGCCTCCTGACACAGGAGGCGAATCTCGACCGCCGCGTGATGGAAGCACCCAGCGTGCGCGCGGTGGTTCGCACCGGCGCGACCGAGGTCGAACGCATGGAACGCGAGCTGGCCGAGCTGGAGGCGGGCGGGGCCGAGGCGGTGCAGTCGCCTGCCTATGCCGCGCTGCGCGACCGCTTCGAGGCGGTCGATGGCTACCACCTCGACCAGCGCGTGCAGGAGACGCTGGCCGGGCTGGGCATCCCGCGCGATCGTTGGGACCACAAGCCGTCGGAGCTCTCAGGTGGGGAGCAGACGCGTGTGGCGCTGGCCCGGCTGCTCGTGGCCGATCCGGACCTGCTCATGCTCGACGAGCCTACCAACCACCTCGACATCGCCGCGCTCGAGTGGCTGGAGGTGACGCTGGTGCGGCGCGATCGAGGGACCCTCGTGGCCTCCCACGACCGGGCTTTCCTGGACAACGTGGTGGAGCGCATCTGGGAGCTGCGAGAGCGGCGGCTGGCCGTGTTCCGTGGCGCCTACTCCGCTTATCTCATCCAGCGTGAGGCGGCCGATGCACGGGCACGTAGTGTGGCCGGCTCCACGGATGCCGCCATCAAGCGCGAGGAGGAGCTAGTCCAGCGCTATCGCAGCCAGCGCAAGCACGTGAAGATGCACGAGCACGAACGCCGGCTTGAGGCGCTCCGCTCCAGCCGTGCCGACACACCCCGGCGCTCGGCCCAGCTGAGCCTGCCAGGGTCGGGCCTCTCCGGCGCTGCTCCCGCACGCTCAGCCGAGATCGTGGTGTCGCTGGAGGGCGTTCTCTCTGGCTACCCGGCGGCCGATGGGGTCGAGGCGGTGCCCATCACGCGGGTCGAGCGGCTGGAGGCACGACGCGGGGATCGCATCGGCCTGGTCGGACCCAACGGTGCGGGCAAGTCAACCTTGCTGCGCTCGATCGCGGGTGAGCTGCCCACGCTCGACGGCTTCGTGCGCATCGGCAAGAACGTCATGCCCGGCTACCTCTCGCAGCTCCGGGATCGGCCCATGGGCGGCGTCGACGTGCTCGAGGCGCTGACGTCGGTGGTGCCGCTGACGCCCGGCCAGGCGCGCTCGTATCTGGCTCGCTTCCTCTTCCGCGGCGACGACGTGCTCAAGCCGGTGTCGGAGCTTTCCGGCGGCGAGCGTTCGCGCTTGGAGCTGGCGCTGCTCGGTGTCGGTGCCGTCAACCTGCTGCTGCTCGACGAGCCCACCAACCACCTTGACATCGGCGCTCGGGAGGCACTGGAGGCGTTCCTGCGCGAGTCGGAGGCGACGCAGATCATCGTCTCCCACGACCGGCGGCTGCTGCAGGCGACCTGTGAGCGGCTGTGGGTGGTGGAACCTGCGACCGGCACCCAGCCCGCGATCGTGGCCCAGTTCGACGGTAGCTACCGTGCGTGGCGCGCGGCGGTAGCCGATGGTTGGACCGCGGCCGACGCCGTGGCTCGTCGGGCGGGCCGTGCGCTCCTGCCGTCGCCGGCTCCGGCGCCGGTCGCTGCGCGCAAGACGATGGCCGAGACGGAGTCGGGGTCCGGCCCGCCGCGCCTGTCGAAGGACGCCTACCGCCGGGAGCACGAGCGCATCGAGGCCGACCTGGCCCGGCTGGGGCAGCGCAAGGTGGCCCTGGAGTCCGAGCTCGACGATCCGGCGGTGCAGTCGAACTTCGTCGAGCTGCGTCGCCTGGGCAGCGAGCTGACAGACATCGATACCGCCCTCAACCAGGCCGAGGACGCGTGGTTGACCCTTGAGGAGCGCGCACCGCGATGAGTGGACCGGAGGAGACCGCAGGGTCGCAGGGGAGCGCCATCACGATCATCGGGTTGACCGGGCCCATCGGCTGCGGCAAGTCGACGGTGGCGGCCATGCTCGCCGAGCTCGGCGGGACGGTCATCGATGCCGAC
>CAYZDQ010000431.1:0-3095 GCA_964476955.1 uncultured Anaerolineaceae bacterium | reverse complement strand
AACCCCAAGTCACTGGTGCTGGCCACGCACCGCATGATGCAGGCCGAGAAGTCCTACCAGGGCGGCCACTGGAAGAACATGAAGAACGGCGCCTTCAAGAGCGTCGGGATCGGTGTCGCCACCAGCGGTAGCGTGACTATGGTGGTCTACGACTTCTACGGCCGGCTCTACTAGCTGGTCCGGCGCCAAGCGCTTCGCCCGCTACACCGCCTCCGGGCGCTCCACGATCGTGGCGATGCCCTGTCCCACGCCGATGCACATCGTGGCCAGGCCGTAGCGCACGCCCCTTGCGCCCAGCTCGTGCACGAGCATCGTCATCAGCCGCGCCCCACTCATGCCCAGCGGGTGACCCAGGGCGATCGCGCCACCGTTGACGTTGACCCGTGCCGGATCGAGCCCGAGCTCACGGATCGACGCGAGCGACTGGCTGGCGAAGGCCTCGTTGAGCTCGATGAGATCGAGGTCTTCCACGGCCAGTCCCGCTCTGACGAGGGCCTTCTGGGTGGCGGGCACCGGACCCATGCCCATGACCGACGGGTGCACCCCGGCCACGGCCGTGCTGACGACTCGCGCCAGCGGCTGCAGCCCGAGCTCGCGGGCACGATCGGCCTCGACCAACACGAGCGCCGCTGCGCCATCGTTGATGCCCGACGCGTTCCCGGCAGTGACGGTGCCACCCTCACGAAAGACCGGCTTCAACCCGGCCAGCACCTCGGTAGTGGTGCCCGGCCGGGGGTGCTCGTCGCGGGCCACGACCGTGGACGCGCCATCGGGTCCGGTCACCTCGACGGGCACGATCTGGGCATCGAATCGACCGGTCTCGAGCGCGGCCGCCGCGCGCGGCTGGCTCTCGGCTGCGAACGCATCCTGCTCTTCTCGGCTGATGCCCCAATCGTCCGCCACGACCTCCGCGGTCTCACCCAGCGAGACCACCGGATAGGCCGCGTCCAGGCGGGGATTGACGAAGCGCCAGCCAAGCGTCGTGTCCGCCCGCTCAGGCTCGACACCCGGCGCATCGGGATCCCCGCGGAGCTCGACGAAAGGCGCCCGTGACATGGACTCCACGCCGCCCGCGATGATGACCTCGCCGTCGCCGGCCATGATGGCGTGGGCCGCACTGTTGACCGCCTGCAGACCCGAGCCGCAGAGCCGGTTGATCGTCTGCCCCGCGACCTCCACGGGCAGCCCGGCCAGAAGGTCGGCCATGCGCGCGACGTTGCGGTTGTCCTCGCCAGCGCCGTTGGCGTTGCCCAGCACGACATCGTCCACGGAGGCCGGGTCGACCGCGCTGCGCTCGACCGCGGCCCGGACCGCGAGCGCAGCCAGGTCGTCGGGACGCACTCCTCGCAGGGCCCCGTCGCGACGGCCGATGGGCGTACGCACGGCCTCCACGATCCAGACCTCCCGGAGCTTGCGTCGCAGGTCCCGCGTCATGGCCTCGATGCTACCTCCGTCGATCGCACGCGGCGGAGGAACTGCATCATGGCGGGGTTGAAGACCGACGGTCGCTCCACCTCCACCACGTGGCCGCACTCGGGCACGACGAGCAGGCTCGCGTCCGGCAGCTGGCGCTTGATGCGCACGGCCTGCGCCAGCGGCACCCACGGATCACGATCACCGTAGGCCAACAGCACCGGCAGGCGGATCCGACGCAGCTCCTGTGGGCTGGGAGCGGTGAGGTCCTGGGTGTCGTCGCGGATGGCCCTCGCCAACCGCTGCCAGTGACCGGGGCCCTGGTGCGTGTCGTGTCGCTGCACCAGCTCCTCCACCCAAACCGGTTCGTCACGGACGATGGCCTCGGGATCCAGCCGTCGGCTGGCGATGTGGGCCGCCGGCTCGGGATCGAGGACCGGGCTGATGGCGATCATCGACGACACCCGCTGTGGGTAGCGGCTGGCCAGTCGCACGGCGGTGCCGGCACCCATCGACAGGCCCATCACGTGGAACCGCTCCAGGCCCAGCGCGTCCGCGAAGGCGAGCGCATCGTCGACCAGCACGTCGCGGCTCCAGCCCCCGTCCACGTCGAAGAGCGTGCGGTGGTGGCCGCGAGCATCAGGCATATAGAGCCGGAACTCGGCCCGCAGCAGCGGGCGTTGCGCACCCCAGTCATGGGTGCCCATGGAGGTGGCGCCGTGCAGCAGCAACAGCGGCGGACCATGGCCCTCGGTGCTGTAGCTGACTTCGAGCCCGTTGGCACGAACGGAAGCGGTGCTGGTCACGAACTGATGGTCGCACGTCGCCGTCGGTCGGAGTCGCGTAGGCTGGCGGCCTGATGACGAAGCACGACACTCCCGCTCCCCCACCCGCAGACGACCTGCGCATCCGGCGTGTGGCCGAACGCGGTGCCTACGACCGTGAGACCGTCCACGCCATCGTGGACGCTGCCCTCGTCGCGCACGTGGGCACGGTGCGGGATGGAGCACCTGTGGTCATCCCCATGCTGGCGGCGCGCGACGGTGACTGGCTGCTGCTCCACGGTGCCCCCGCGGCCGGCACATTCCAGCGTGGTCGCGGCCAGCGGATCTGTGTGGAGATGACCTTGCTGGACGGGCTGGTGCTGGCACGCTCCGCCTTCCACCACTCGCTCAACTACCGCTCGGTGGTGATCCTCGGCGAGGCCGAGGTCATCAGCGACCCGGTCGAGCGCGAGCAGGCCCTCGAGGTCTTCATGGAGCGCCTGGTGCCCGGCCGGGGTGAGCAGCTGCGCCCCACTACGGAGGCAGAGATCAAGCAGACCGCGGTGATGCGCATCTCACTCGAACTGGCGTCAGCCAAGATCCGGAGCGGCCCGCCCGGCGACGAGGAGGCGGACTATGAGTGGCCGGTGTGGGCCGGCGTCCTGCCCGTCACCACCTCGATCGGGCAGCCGCAACCCGATCCCCGCCTGACCGACGGCATCGAGGTCCCGGCCAACGTGGAGGAGCTGGCGGAGACCAGCCGCTGACTCGGACTACCGCTAGAGGCCAGGCGTAGTCCACCTTCGTGTGGTTCCACCTGGTCGAGCGGAGTTGGGCCGTCAGCAGCCCCCATCTCCGCGTTCCTGGTCGTCAGGAGCATGAAACGGCCGAGTTGGAGCCCCGCGCTCGCCCAACTTG
>CAYZDQ010000430.1:0-3095 GCA_964476955.1 uncultured Anaerolineaceae bacterium | reverse complement strand
CTGAGTACGGGGGTCCCGAGGTCGGTGCCTACACCATCGGTGTGCTGACGGCCCTGTTCTTCGCGACCGAGCTCGTGCTGTCGCCGCCATTCGGTCTGCGCTCCGATCGGCAGGGCCCTCACCGGGTGATGCAGATCGGGCCGGTCTTCGGGCTCGTTGCCGTGGTCCTCACGGCTCTGACCGCCGAGATCGGCATCGGCTCGTTCGTGCTGGCGGTGCCGCTGCTCGTGGGCAGCCTGCCGCTGCTGGGCCTGACACGACTGCTCGAGGGCGCTTCGACCGCTGCCAGCGTGCCCTCCGTGCTGGGGTTCATCGCGGTGGCCACGAGCGGCGATGAGGCGCTGCGCGGCAAGGCCAGCGCCCGCTTCGAGGCCGCCACCATCGCCGGGCTGGTGCTGGGGTTCGCCGCCGCCGGCCCGATCTGGACGGTGTTCGGTCCGGTCGGCTTCCTGGCCAACGCGCTCATCTACGTGGCGGCGTTCGGGCTCTACCGCTGGTACGTGCCCGACGTGGGCACGAGCGGGCCCTCGACACAGCGGGTGCCGGCCGGCTGGAAACGCTATCGCCGCTTGCTGCGCCGCACTCGCGTGTGGCTGCTGGCGCCGACGTGGATCGCGCTCAATGCCGGCCTCGGGCTCTACACCTCGCAAGTGCTCTTCCAGCTCGTACGCACGCCGGACCCGCGATTCGCCAGTCAGTCATTGGTGGGTGGCTTCGAGCCGCTGCTGGTGACAGCGGCCTTCCTCGCGGGAGGCGCGGTCTTCTTCGTGGGACTGGTCTACTGGGGTGGCCGGTTCGTCACGCTGCGTCGGACCACGATCATCTTCTACGGCATCGTGGGTGGGGCCATCTTCGTGTTCTCGGCGCTGCTGCTCAACCACAGCGGCGATGCACCGGCACTCTTGCGCGTCCCCACCGGCGTCGGCCTGGCGGTGGGTCTGTTCCTGCTGGCCGGGGCCACCCCGGCCGCACTGGGGCTGCTAGCGGACATGTCCGAGTCGTTCCCCCTGGACCGCGGCGCGATCATGGGGCTCTACAGCGTGTTCCTCGCGCTGGGGCAGATCATCGGAGCGCTCATCGGCGCGGCGGCAGCGTCACGCTGGGCCTTCGACGGCATCCTCATGGCCACGCTGTTGCTGCTGGCGATCGCGCTGATGCCGCTGGCGCGGCTGCGTCGCTTCGAGTTCCAGTTCCAGCCCACGCCGGCGAGCGGTCCGGACCCGGAGACCACGACCGTGGACCTGTCAGTCACGCGGGCCTACCGCGTCGAGCCCGCCGAAGGTCCACCCGACCCGGAGGCCTGAGGGGTGGCGCGGGTGGCGAGCTCTATCCCTCGTCGGCGATCAGATGCTCCGGTACCAGCCGCATGATTTCGTCGGTGCCGCGGTAGAGCTTGAGGTCGGTCTCGCGGGCGATGTAGCGATCGGCCTGGTCGAGGAGCTTGAGGAACGTCACTTCCTGCTTGCAGATGGCCTTGGTCTTCTTCTGCTTCGCGGTGCAGTAGTTGCCGGCCTCGACGTTGGAGATGTCGATGCGGGTGGCCTGCGGGGTGGCGTAGTCGGCGAGGTAGGAGTTGGTCGAGCCCGAGCGCTGGACGCCGGTCTCGCCGATGACCAGCCCCGCGTCATCGGGATCGGTGAAGGTGGCCGTCAGCGGCAGGTCGCCGATGGCCTTGGTGCGGCCACGTCCGAGCCAGTCAACGACCCAGGTCGGACCCACCAGCTCGGCTTGGGGCTCGAGCACCATGAGCGTTTTGCCGTTCACGTCCTTGAACTCCAGCTCGGAACCACGCAGAGCATGCGAGGCGGTGGCCTTGAGCGCGTCGATGAAGGCCTTCTCGACGGCGGGCTGGTCGACCTGGTTGGAGTTCTTGGGCTTCTTGCAGGCCTTGTCGATGAACTTCACGTTGGCGATGTTCAGAGCCAGCCCCGAGCGCACGCCGCGCGCGGTGAATGGCCGACAGATGCTGCTGCCGTCGGCCTTCTGGGCGTGGAGCTTCACGGCCGAGGTGCTCAGCTCGCGACCCTCGCTGATGACTTGCCCGCTGGTGTCGTAGATCGTCGTCGGTGTCCAGGTGCGAGCGTCGAGCTTGATCACCGGGGTGAGCGCCAGACGCGTGGTGCCGTCGGCGTCCTGCAGGCGCAGGCCGGCCGGCAGCACCTCGAAGGCCGCGATCTCGTCGAGCGTGGCGATGATCTTCTGGGCCTGGGCCAGGGCACCGTCGGTGCAGGCATCGAAGCGGAAGCGCACATCGGTGATGTCGATGGTGCCGTCGTTGGTGCCGTACTTGCCGAAGAACGAGCCGCAGCCGGTGCTGCCCACGATGCTGCCGCCGCGCAGGAACTCGATCCAGGGGTCCAGACCCACGATGACCGGCTCGACCGAGCCGTCAGCCCCGCCGATGCGGGCCAGGTCCCAGCGGGCCGCGGTGGGGTCCTCGTCGATCTTGGCGCGCGTGAAGGCCATCAGTCGGTCGCCGATGCTGTCCTTGAGCAGGAGGATGGATCCCGAGAGCGTGAAGGAGGCCGTGTCCCAGAGGAGGTCGTAGTAGACCTCGTCGAAGTCTCGCGAGGCGGGGTCGCACTCGACGTAGGTGGGTTCGGACGGGTCGATGAAGAGGTTGGTGCCCTGCACGCTGTACTTCGTCTCATACGAGCTGCAGGCACCATCACCCCAGGCGTCCTCGCCGCCGAAGGGCAGGAGCGTGGCGCCGATGCCCGCGGGCACCGGATCGAGGGAGTTGCCGCTGTTCCCGGGCGCCCGGTACGTCAGCAGCTGCCACTCGTGCTCCAGGTCACGGGAGTGGTCGCGTTCGTCCCTCTGGGCAGACGCCAGCCCAGGCAGGGTGGCACCGACCACGAGCGCGATGCTCAGGGCGGCCACGACCGCACGGGCCAGACGACGGGGGAGTGGATTGGACGCGTGACGACGACTCATACGACCTCGGTTTGCCGGTGCCTCTGGCGAGAAACTGTCCCACATCTCTGTGGAACGTGACGTCGGGGCGCCGGCTCGGTGGCTCGGGATCTGCAGGTCCCGGTCAGGCTGGCCTCCAGTCGGAGGTTCTGCTGCATCTTGTGAAGATTTGCTACAGT
>CAYZDQ010000429.1:0-3108 GCA_964476955.1 uncultured Anaerolineaceae bacterium | reverse complement strand
GCGCGAGTCGGTAGGGCACGCTGGCCGGCCGCACGTACCAGTCCCGGCTGCTGAGCAGTTCATCCAGCTCGGAGCCGAATCGGGCGAGCGTCGCGCGATCGTCGTCGCTCAGCCGCCAGCCGCCGGCCAGCGCGCCCGCGAGCGCGTGTGCCCCCGGCGACCAGGGGTCGCGCCAGGCACGGTAGGCGGCCGCCAGCGCGGGTTCGGCCACGATGAAGCCGGCCCGTACGCCGGGCATCGCGTGGAGCTTGGTCAGCGAACGCACCGATGTGAGCCGTGGGTGACCGAGGGGTGTGCTCGAGCTGCTCGCGTCGAAGATGGCGAATGACTCGTCGATGAGCAGTTGTGCGTGTGGTGCCGCCTCGAGCAGCGTTGCCCAGGCCGTGGAGGGGACACGCGCACCGGTCGGGTTGTTGGGGTCGCAGATGACGATCACGCGCGGGTGGCGGCGGACGGCCGCGTCGCGGATCGCCTCGAGCGGGAACTCCAGATCCGGTCCCGTGGCCCGGACCTCCACCGGCTCGGCGCCGAGAGACAGGGCGACACGCTGGTACTCGCCGTAGGTCGGCGCCACCACGAGGGCTCGGCCACCGCCAGTCAGGTGATGGGTGAGTATCAGCCGGATGGCTTCGGTCGCTCCGGCAGTCGCGACCACGGCGCTCGCTGGCACGGCGCAATCGGCAGCCAGGCCGGCCTCGGCGGCGGATGGCTCGAGCTCGGCGTAGGCGCCGTAGCTCGCTGAGCGCACGGCCCGATCGACCGCCGACGGTGTGCCCAGCGGGTTGAGGCCCGTGCTGAGGTCGAGCACGCCTGCAGCGGCACCACCGTGCTCCACCGGTCGAGGCAGCCGCACGTCGGTCATCGGCGCGCCCGCATCAGGACCGCGGGAGCGACCGCAACCGCGAGGGCGTATGCGGTCACGGCGATCCACCAGCGCGCCCGCCGCGCGTCGCTGGGACCCGGAGTGCGGCCGGTGCCCAGCCGATAGCTCCCCGGCTTCTCAAGCCACACGCCCAACCCGGCGGCGGCCGCGGCCATGGGCCAACCGGAGTTGGGACTGTCGGTCGCGGAAGCTCCAGCAGTCGAGGCCATGAGGACGGCGCCAGGGGAGGAGCCGACCACCATCGCTGTCGCCGCCAGTGCCATCGCGGTGAGGCGGGCTGGTATGAGGTTCAGCAGGTCGTCAGCGCGAGCTGCCGGCTTGCCCAGCCACTCACGCTCGTCCCGGTAGCCCAGCATGGCGTCCGCGGTGTTGACCGCGCGATAGGCCATGGCGCCGGGAAGGCCCGCGACGGCGTAGGCGAGCAGCGGTGCAGTCACCGAGTCAGCCAGGTTCTCGCTGAGCGACTCGATGATCGCAGAGGCGATGTGGGACTCGTCCAACGCAGCACGGTCACGAGACACGAGTGAGACCAGCAGGTCTCGGGCTTCGTCGAGATCGCCCCGCTCCAGCGCCTCGAGCGGTCGTGCGCCGGCGGCCAGCAGGCCGTGGATGGAGAACGTGGATGCCAGCAGAAGCACCTCGGGGGCGCGACCGACCGAGCGCTTCCGGCCATAGCGCTCGGCGACTGCTCCAGCGACCCCTGCCGCCCCTGCGACGATCGCCAGCGAGAGCGTTCCGCGAGCCAGGTCGACGCCTGGTCGGCCCGTGGGACGCCCGGCGAGGCGGCCCAGCGCCTTTCCCATCCACGCGACGGGATGGAGCGACGTGGGCACTGACGTCATCAACACATCGCTAGCCACGGCGGCCGCGAGGACCAGCGCGCTCACGGGCGGAGTCTCACAGAAGGCTGGCGGCTAGCGCGCTGCCCGTGACGGCGCCGAGGAAGCCGAGCTCGATGGCCGCGCCGAAGGCGTCCCCACTGACACCCACCGTCCGGCTGATGAGAAGCAGGGCAGCAAGGCCCAGAGCCAGACCCAGCAGCAGGGCCGCCAGCGTCGACGCGGGCAGAAGCAGGGCCACCAGCAAGCAGGTGACAAGGCAGATCCCGGCGTCGCGTCGGCGCACGGCCGCCGACCACCAGCCGCCTAGCGTGGGACCACTGGTTCGCACCAGCAGTGCGCCCAGCACCGGCACTGATCGCGAGGCTGCGCCGGCGATGACGACCGTGACCACGAACGCCCCTTGCGGCACGGCCGCGAGGGCGGCCACCTGCAGCAATAGCACCAACACCAGCGCCACCGCACCGGCGGCACCGATGCTCGAGTCCTTGCGCGCTCGTTCGCGGGCTTCGGGCGTCGGCGCTGCCAAGGCGTCGGCGCTGTCGGCGACCCCATCGAGGTGGAGCGCCCCGTCGAGCAGGGCCAGCAACGCGATGGCAGTGGCCGCGGCCAGCAGCGGGCTGACCGGCAGCAGCAAGCCCGCCGGCAGGGCCACCACGAGACCCATGCCTGCGCCGACGAGCGCGAAGGCTGGCGCACCCACGCGCGTGCTGCGGGGCAGGCCGGGTACGCGTGTCAGAAAGGCGGTGGCGCCCGCCATCTCGAGCCAGGCCACCTGCAGTCGGTCGTTCAGAACTCGATCCCTCGACGGGCCTCGACCCCGTCCTGGTAGTGGTGCTTCACCAGCCGGACCTCGCTCACCAGATCGGCCGCGTCCTGCACCACGTCGGAGGCGCCGCGCCCGGTCAGCACCACCGTCGTGCCATGCGCCCGTCCGGCCACCGCCTCGAGCACGTCGCTCTCGTCGATGAGCCCGCCGCTGATGGCACCGAGGACCTCGTCGAGCACGACCAGCCCATAGTCGCCGGAGGCCAGCACCGACCGCGCCTGGCGCAGGCCATCCTGCGCCACCGCTCGATGGTCGTCCATGTCGATGCGCTTGTCCCGGAGGCCGTCGATGGTGAAGCCCAGGCCGCTGCGCACGACCTCGACCGGCAGTTCGGTCGACTGCAGGGCCTTGACCTCGCCGGTCTTCCAGGGGCCCTTGATGAACTGGACGATCCCGACCCGCATGCCTGCGCCGGAGGCCCGCAATGCCTGCCCGAAGGCCGAGGTCGTCTTGCCCTTGCCGTCACCGGTGAGAACCATGATCAGCCCGGCGGGTCCGTTGGCCGCGTCGCGCTCGGGCGATGTCCTGATCATGTGCTGCCTCCTCGGGCGGATGAC
>CAYZDQ010000428.1:0-3113 GCA_964476955.1 uncultured Anaerolineaceae bacterium | reverse complement strand
CTCGCGCGAGAGCAGGGCCATGCGTGCCCCGGTCACCGACCCGTTGCCGATGAAGGTCACGCGTTCGGCGGGCACGTCGGGCAGCAGGCCGATGAGCATGGCCTTCTCCACGTCGAGCGAGGCGCCGAAGCCGCCGGCCACATAGACGCGCTCGATCTCGGCCATGTCGATGCCCAGCCGCCGGGCCAGGACCGCGGCGCCGGCGTAGACCGCGGCCTTGGAACGAAGGAGCGTCTCAAGGTCGCCCTCGGTGAGAACGAGGTCAGCGCCGGTGGCCGTCTCGGAGGCCGGCGCCACGAGAGCCTCGGGCCCGGTCTCGCCCTCGCGCACGCTGGCCGCGTCCGCCTGCAGGTGGCCCGAGCGGTCGAGCGTGCCGTTGCGCAGCATCTCGGCCAGCAGCTCGACGAAGCCCGAACCGCAGATACCGCGCGGCGGCAGGTCGCCGATGGTCTCGTAGGCGAGGTCCCCGTCGGCGCCCGGCGCGACATGGGCGATGGCTCCATGCGCGGCGCGCATACCGCAGGAGGTCCCACCACCTTCGAAGGCGGGCCCGGCCGAGCAGGCACAGCAGGCGAGGAAGTCGCGGTTGCCGATGACCGTCTCACCGTTGGTGCCCGCATCGATGAGCATGGCCAGCTCCGACCGCTGGTCCATGCCTGAGGCGATGACGTCGGCGCTGATGTCACCGCCCACGTAGCTGCCGCTGCCGGGCATGCAGGCGATGACGGCGCGGGCGTGGATGCGCACGCCGATGTCCCGGGCGTGGTAGCAAAGCGGGGACGTGGCCACGGGCACATACGGCTCCCGCCGGATCTCGGCTGGAGGCAGACCCAGGAAGAGATGGACCATGGTGGTGTTGCCGGCCACGACCGCAGCCACGATCTCGTGGCGGTTCACGTGGTGCGCCAGAGCCAGACTGCCCATGAGCACGTTGATCTCGTCGACGATGCCGGAGCGGAGCTGATCCAGGCCGCCAGGTGCGCCGGCGTGGATGATGCGGGTGATGACGTCCTCGCCGTGGGCCACCTGGCTGTTGAGAGCCGCGGCCACTCCGACGCTCTCGCCCGAGTGCAGGTCGACGAGGTGGACCACGACCGTGGTCGTACCGATGTCCACGGCCAGGCCGTAGACGGGATGGCCCTCACGTCCGACCATCAGGTCGAGCAGCTCGTGGCGGCCGTCACAGCGGGCCAGGAGAGCGGTGACCAGCCGCCCGGAAGCGCGGATGCGGTGCGGCAGTCGACGCAGCACCGACAGGGGCACGTCCACGTCGTTGATGCCGTGATCACGGCGCAGCTCGCGCCGCAGCAGCCCCAGGTCACTGGAGGCATCGTCGATGGTCGGTCGCGGCAGGCGCATGGGCAGAGCCACCGCGAGCGGGTCGAGGTGATAGCGCTCGACGTCGAGCGGCGGCATCCCGGGCAGCTCGTCGGAGGACGCCAGGACACCAGCGGCCCGGTCGGAGCCGGTGAGGATCTCCAGGCCCTCGATGCGGGAGGTCGCGGGCACATCCACCGTGACGTCGCCACGGACGACCGTACGACAGGCCAGCACCCGATTGTTGACGACGCTCGGTCGCCCGCCGTCGACGGCTTCGACATGCCCGCCCACGATGGTCACGGCGCAGCGATGACAGACGCCCTTGCCGCCGCACTCCCCGTCGAGTGGCAGGCCCGACTCGACGGCAGCGTCGAGCAGGGTCGTCCCCGGCTCTACGTTCGCGGACTCCCCGTCAGGCAGGAAGGTGACGCGCGCCGTGACCACGGCCGGCCCCTCAGCCCGTGACCGCCGCTTCCGGCTGGCGCCACTCCGTGCGCATCCACGCAGGGATGCCAGCCGATTCGCGCGGTCCGACCGTGACCCCCCAGCCACTGGCTTCTTCGAGCTTGCCGCTGATCGCAGCCACACCTCCGGGGATGATGCAGCGCTTGTGCTCCACCTTCTCGGCCACCCCGGTCGTCTCGAGCGCCTTGGCGATGGTGTCCTCGTTGAAGGTGTCGGCGGCCCAGGCCGTCATCACCGACTGACCCGCGGTGTCGACGACGACGACCCAGGCCGGGACGTGACTCGACTCGACATCGGCCTCGACGATGAAGTAGGTCAGCGAGAAGTTGGTCGTGACCAGCACCGGCGACGACGCGTCGGGCGTGCCGATGGTGGTCAGGCCGGCCTCGACCTGGATGGGCTTCTGCGGATCGGTGTAGACGTTCTGGCGAGCGGTGACCATGGCCAGCGCCTGCCATGGCTCGAGCTCCTCCACGTAGACCACGGCCGCGTACTTGCTGATGTAGGCAGCGGCTTCGGTGACCTGGTCGAGCGGATCCCCGGCAGTCACCACCGCCAGAGCCGGATAGCCCAGCGGCCGGAACTGGCGGCGCAGGGCCAGCCGGCGGATCTGGGTGAGGTCCCGCAGCGTAGTCGCCAGGCTGCGCGCGCCGCTGTCGATGACGAGGTCCTCGACGCCGGCAGCGGCGACCTTGGCGGTCAGCTCGGCCAGCTCGTCCATGTTCGCCCCCCGCACCACCAAGGGGCAGCCATGTGTCTTGGCCAGGGCGGCCATGGCCTCCCACGTCTCGCTCGAGGCCGCATCCAGCAGCGGTCGCCGCCCGGCGAGGGCCGGGAGCGCAGCCTCGATGACCGACGGTGAGGAGCTCATGAGCACCAGGCCCAGATCCATCTCGTTGGCCATGGCCGCTGCAGCGGCGAAGCGGCCGGGGTCGCCGTCGGCATCCTCGATGACGACCAGCTCCACGCGCACGTACTGGCCCACGCGGTCGAAGACCAGCGCCTTGACCCGCTCGAGAGCGGCCTTGAGCTCATCCTCGGGCTTGTCGCTGCGGATCCGGACCGCCAGCGCTGTGGGATGGTAGAACGTCTCCTCGTGGCGGAAGAGCACGGTCTCCTTGCCCATGACGACGCACTGCTCTTCAGGGCCCACGCTGACCATGCGGATGGGTGGGGCCTCGGCACCGGCTAGCGCTGCCTTGGCCTCATCGGCGGCGTGGGGGCAGTCATCGATACCTGCCTTCTTGGTGGCCAGCTGCATGGCGAAGGCAAGGCAGGTGGGTACTCCGCAATCACCACAGTTGGTCTGGGGAAGGACCTTGTAGATA
>CAYZDQ010000427.1:0-3113 GCA_964476955.1 uncultured Anaerolineaceae bacterium | reverse complement strand
CGCTCCGGTCGATGGGCCGTCCCACGGTCTTCACGCTCCACGACGTCTATAACCCGGAGAACCGCTGGCAGCGCTGGGTCACGCCCGAAGCACTGGGGCTCCGCCGTCTCGGTTTGGCCGCACGAGCCATCGTGGTCCATTCCGAGGAAGAGCGACGACGGTTGGGCCGGCGCGTGCCGGAAGGCAAGGTCGAGATCGTGCCCCACTTCGTGGAAGACCGGCCAGACCTGCCCGACCGCGCCGAAGCCCGGGCTGCGCTCGATGTCGAAGGCCGCCGGGTCATCACGCTCCTGGGCCACATCATCAAGCGGCGCGGCCATCGCCTCGTCATCGAAGCCCTCAAGGAGCTGCCCGACGACGTCATCGCGCTCTTCGTCGGCAAACCCATCGACGGACGCGACTACATGGTCGAGCAGTTCAAGGAGTGGGCCGTGAAGTGCGGCGTGGAGGATCGCGTGCGCTTCACCGGCTACGTGCCCGAAGAGGTGCTCGAGCAGGTACTGGTGGCGGCCGACGTGGCTCTCTGCCCCTATCACTACATGTCGGCCTCGGGCGCACTGGCCACGCTCATCAGCGCCGGCCGGCCGATCGTCACCTCCGACCTGCCACAGTTCCGCGAGATGGACGCCATGGCACCGGGCGCATTCCGGATCTTCTCGCCCTACGACGCCGCGGCGCTCGGACCGGTCATCGCCACGGCCCTGGCCACCGCCGCGGACGAGCCGGACGCACAGGTGCAAGCTCTCGCGCGCCGCCTCTCGACGGCGCGCATCGTGGACCGCTATCTGGGCATCTACCGGGCCGCTGCGGGCGTTCGCTGACGGCGAGCGCGGGCCCTAGAGGAGCTCGCTGTCCTCTTCCTTCAGCCGGTTCACGACCTTCTTCACGTCCTGGGCCGCCTCGGCCGAGATGACCAGCAGGGCCTCCGGCGTGTCGACCACGATGACGCCCTCGAGCCCGACCGTGGCTACCGTGCGCTCGCCGGCCGCGTGCACGAGCACGTCCACGCCGTCGATGTCGATGACGCGTGCCGCACCCTCGGTGGAGATGACCGGGGCGCCCTCCGCCGCGCGCTGGTCGCGCAGCGCAGACCACGAGCCCAGATCGCTCCAACCCACGGAGATCGGCACCACTGCCACCTGGGCCTCCAGCGAGGCCGGCTCGAGCAGGGCGTAGTCGATGGAGGTATCGCGCAGGTCCCGGTAGACGTCTGTGGCGGCCCCGCCCGGCCAGCCTGCCTCGCCGCTGGGCGCGACGCCGGCAGCCCAGTCACGGATGGGATCGCTGATGTCGGCCGAGTGCTTCTCCAGCCCGGCGACAGCCGAGGATCGCTGCCACACGAAGATGCCGGCGTTCCAGTAGGCCGAGCGCGAGGCGATGAGCTCGCGGGCCCGCTCGGGCGTGGGCTTCTCCTCGAAACGCTCGACGCGGAAAGTGTCGCGCTCTCCGTGGGTCTCGGCCTCCCCGGTGGCGATGACGTAGCCGTAGCCGGTGGAGGGCTCGGTCGGTTCCACGCCGAGGGTGACCAGATCACCGCCTGCAGCTCGTTCGGCGGCGGCGGCGAGAGCGGCGCGGAAGCCGTCCTCGTCGCGTACCGCCTGGTCGGCCGGGAGCACCACCATGATGTCGTCCGCGGGGCGGTCGATGGCATGGGCCATGAGCGCGACCGCGGCGGCGGTGTTGCGCCCGAACGGCTCACCGATGATGTTCTGGGGCGGGACCTGCGGCGCGACCTCGCGCACCAACGGCGCATAGCGCGTGTCGGTCACGACGTAGACGTCCTCGGGCGCGATGAGCGGGGCGAGGCGGCTGACCCCAGCCTCGAGCAGGGTGCGATCACCCTCAAGCAGGGGCAGGAACGGCTTAGGGCGACGGGACCGGCTCAGCGGCCAGAGCCGCGTACCTCCCCCGCCGGCCATGATGACGGCGTACATACCGACGATTGTGCATGACCCGGGCTATCATCCGCCGAGACGACAGGAAACGAGGCAGGGAAAGACGACGAGCGTGACAGAGGAACCGACGACCACCGAGGCTGCCGACACCGAGCAGCCGGCCGACGATCGACCCCCGCGCGGCATGCACCCCAGCGTCCCACCGGACGCGAACCCCGAGCCGCTACCCATCGGCGTCACCGACATGTGGCGGATCGCGCGCAAGACGTATCGCGCCGAGCGACGCTACTACCTCAAGCTCGACCGTCATCGGGCGATGACCAGCAAGCGGCTTTCGTCCTCGATCTTCCCCTCGCTCAAGCGCTCGATCTTCGTCATCGGCGCAGCGCGCAGCGGCACGACCTTCCTGGGTGACTGCCTCGGCCGCCTGCCGGAGATCACCTACCACCACGAGCCGCCGGCCACCAAGGCTGCCGGGCGCTACGTCTACGAAGGCCTCTGGGGCTACCGGCGCTCGCGCGAGTTCTTCCGGCTCGTCTACCGCTGGCTCGTGCGCGTAGAGCGCGACGGTGACCTCCGTTTCGCAGAGAAGACGCCGACCAACATCTTCCTGATCCCTTTCCTCGCGGAGGCCTTTCCGGACTCGCAGTTCATCCACATCATCCGCGACGGTCGTGACGCGGCCAGCTCGCATATGCACAAGCCCTGGCTGCGAGCCGAGGACGCCTGGTCCGGCGAACGCGAGCCGGGCGGCTACCTGCACGGCCCCTGGCCCAGCTTCTGGGTCGAGCCTGAGCGGCGCGACGAGTTCCTCGACACCAGTGATGCCAAGCGCATGGCCTGGGCTTGGCGGCGTTACACCGAGGCCGGGCTGCGGGACGGCCGGCCGCTGGGCCCCGAGCGCTACCACGAGCTGCGCTACGAGGATCTCGTGCGCCAGCCCGTCGATGAGGCTGAGGGCATCCTCGACTTCCTCGACATCAAGCGGAAGAAGTCACGCGACGCCTTCATCTCGGCCACGATGCGGGCCGACGACTCTTCGGTCGGTACCTGGCGCACGACGTTCTACCCGTCCGAGATGGGCGAGATCGACGCCGAGGCCGGCGAGCTGCTGCGGCAGCTCGGCTACGACGACTGATCGCGACCGGCAGCCGCAGACAGATGGCCACCCAGCTGCAGAACGTCGGGTTCCTCCATCTCGGCCGCACCGAGAGTGGC
>CAYZDQ010000426.1:0-3118 GCA_964476955.1 uncultured Anaerolineaceae bacterium | reverse complement strand
GTCAGAGGCACCGTGCGCGTGCCCAACGGCGGAACGCGCTACGAGCTCTTCGTGCGTGGCACGCAGCCGGGTGGACCGAGGCAGGTGGACTCGCTGTACACGTGCAGTGGCGGTGTCGCCAACCTTGAGAACCCCGGTGCCCCATCCGGTTGGCTGACCGCAGTCAACGCCTGGGGCTCACGCGGCGTCGGTGGTTCCAGCCAGTGGGGCACCACCAAGATCCGTACCGGTGGCTGCGCCGGGAGTGGCAAGAAGGATGGTGCCGACAAGAAGGACGGCGGTGAAGGCGGCGGAGCCGCGCCCACCTGCCAGCCAGGCCACACCAACAAGCCCAAGGGCTGCGTCATCCCGGGCTGACCGTTCGAGCTCCCGGCCAGCGACCTGGCGGCGTCGCATCTCAGGCCTGGTCCCGCGAGACGGAGGCGCTACTCTGGCGCGCATGTCGCTCGATCGCTACCGGGACAAGCGCGACTTCTCGCGGACGTCCGAGCCACGCGGAGAGGCGACCGGGGCGAGACAGCTGCCCTTCCGCCGTTTCGTCGTGGGGCGCCATCGGGCCACCCGCGTGCACTACGACTTCCGCCTGGAGATCGACGGCACGCTCGTGTCATGGGCGGTGCCCCGGGGTCCGTCGATGGAGCCGCTGGCGAAACGCCGGGCTGCCCGCACCGAGGACCACCCGCTCGAATACCTCGACTTCGAAGGGGTCATCCCCGCCGGCGAGTACGGAGGCGGCGACGCCATCGTCTGGGACCACGGCACCTGGGACCCCGAGCTCGATGAGGATCCGGCCGCGTCCATCGAGGCCGGCGAGCTGAAGCTCATCCTCCACGGCGAGCGCCTGGAGGGCCGGTTCGCGCTCGTGCGCACGGGCGTCGAGCGGGGGAAAGAGGACTGGCTCCTCATCCGCAAGCGAGAGGGCGCGGTCGAGGGCTGGGACATCGCTGAGTATCCGACCTCGATCCTCAGCGGCCGGACGAACGAGGAGGTCGCTGCGGGGGTGCCCGCGGACGTGCCCCCGATGCGCACGCTCGCGGACATCGACCTGGCAGGGGCGCGACCAGCGGGGGCGCCGACCTTCGTCGAACCGATGCTCGCCATCGCCGTCGACGCACCCTTCACCGACCCCGCCTGGCTCTTCGAGCTGAAGCTAGACGGCTACCGTGTGCAGGCGGTCGTCAAGGACGGCTCGGTCAAGCTGTGGACGCGCAAGCGGAAGGACGCGGCCACGTACTTCCCGGCCTTCGCCGCAGCCGCCCCAGATTGGATCGGCGTGCATGATGCCGTCGTCGATGGCGAGATGGTGGCGCTGGACACGGAAGGGCGGCCGGACTTCGGCCTGCTGCAGGAGCTGACCGGAACGCGTGGCCTGGGCGTCAAGCGCGGTGAGCGGACTCCCGCGGAAGCCGGCGCCGATCAACGCGAGGGCACGCTCATGTACCACGCCTTCGACCTGCTCCAGCTCGCCGGTCGGGACCTCACGCCGATGCCACTCGAGGCACGCAAGCGCCTGCTGCGGCTCGTGCTGCGTGAGCACCCGGCGGTGCGCTACGTGCGCCACGTCATCGGCGATGGGGAGGCCTACCACTCGGCCGTGACGAGCCAGGGGCTGGAGGGCACGATGGCCAAGCTCCGCCACAGCCCGTACGAGCCCGGCACACGCTCAGGGTCATGGCTGAAGATCAAGACGCGTCACGAACAGGAGCTCGTGGTCATCGGCTTCGAACCGGGCCAGGGCAGCCACACGGACCTCGGCTCGGTCATCGTGGCCACGTACGAAAGCGATGGCTGGCGCTTCGCCGGGCACGTGGGCAGCGGCATCGACGCACGAGCCCGCAAGCACCTGCGCGAGCTGATCGACGAGGATGCGGTCGAGACCACGGCCGTGCCCGGCGTTCCGCGCTCGACCACCGCTCGCTACTGCCAGCCACGTCACGTCATCCGGGCCGAGTTCAGTGAGTGGACCACGGATGGGCTGCTGCGCCAGGCGGTCTACAAGGGGCTCGAGCCTGAGCGCGATCCGCTGACCGTCTCACGCGAGACGGTCGAGCCGGTGAGCTCGGCCAAAGTGCCCATCCCCGGACCGGTGGGCGACGTGCCCGCTGACCGCGCCACGCCAGCAGAGCTCGCAGCCCTCGAGGCCCTGGGCGCCGGTGGCCGCTGGGCAGTCGGCGGTCACGAGCTGGAGCTGTCCAACCTCGACAAGGTGCTCTTCCCGGGGGTCGGCTACACCAAGCGCGACCTGATCCGCTACTACGCCTCGATCGCGCCCATCATGCTGCCGTACCTGCGTGGACGCCCGCTCAACGTGCACCGATGGCCCGACGGCGTCGGCGGCAAGACGGGTTTCTGGCAGAAGCAGATCCCCTCACACGCACCCGAGTGGGTCGAACGCTGGGACTACCCCGAGGCCGGCCGGACACGGTCGCACACCTACGTCGTCGCCGATCGCGTGGCCACGATGGCCTGGCTCGCGAACCAGGCCTGCATCGACCTGCACCCCTGGACCAGTCGCATCCCCGAGTACTGGCGGCCGACGTACGCCTACATCGACATCGACCCCGGCACCGAGACCACGTGGGCGGAGCTGGTGACGCTGGCACGGCTGTACCGCGCGGCCCTGGAACACCTCGGCGTGCGTGCCCACCCCAAAGTCACCGGCAAGCGCGGGATACAGGTGTGGATCCACGTCGAGCCGCGCTACACCTTCGACGAGACGCGCGACTGGGTGGGCGAGCTTTCCCGAGGCATAGGGGCGGTCGTGCCCGACCTCGTGTCCTGGGAGTGGAGCAAGTCCGACCGCGGTGGACGGGCGCGGCTCGACTACACGCAGAACTCGCTCATCAAGACGCTGGTGGCGCCGTACGCGGTGCGGCCGGTGCCCGCAGGTGCGGTGTCCGCGCCGATCGAGTGGGATGAGCTGGACGATCGGGATCTTGGCGCCCAACGCTGGGATCTACGCACGATCCTTGATCGGGTGGCCGAGCGCGGTGATCTCTTCAAGGGCGTGCTCACGGACCCGCAGACGCTGCCGCCGATGGCGTAGCCGAAGCGGGCTCAGTCGCGGCGGGCGATGGCCTTGGCCAGCAGGAACGCGCCCAGGGTGATGAGCACGACC
>CAYZDQ010000425.1:0-3122 GCA_964476955.1 uncultured Anaerolineaceae bacterium | reverse complement strand
GGTAGGACAGGCTCGCACGCTGGCAGGCTGCCTTGAACTCCCACTCGGTATGGAGGTTCTCGCCCATGGCCAGGGGCATGTCCGTGGCGGCCGCGATCTCAGCGAAGCCCTCGTAGTCGTCAGGGACCGTGGGCTCCTCGAACCAGGTGATGTCGTAGGGCGCGAATGCGCGCGCTGCGTCGATGGCATCTTCGACGCTCAGGGAGTAGTTGGCGTCGACCATGAACACCGCGTCGGGGCCGATCAGCTCACGCACCGCAGCCACGCGCATGGGGTCGTCGCGCTCGGGACGGCCGACCTTGATCTTGACCGCGGACAGGCCAGCTTCGCGGTAGCCACGGACATTGTCCAGCAGCCGCTCCAGCGAATAGGCCAGGTCGATGCCGCCGAAGTAGGCCCGCACACGCGGTTCGGAGCCGCCCAGATATCGCAGCAGGGAGGTCCCGGCGCGACGGCAACGGATGTCCCACAGCGCGATGTCGATGGCGGAGATGGCGAAGGTGGTGATGCCGCCGCGGCCCACGTAGTTGATGTGATCGTCCATGAACTGGTTGACCGCCTCGACCTCGGCACCGTCACGGCCCACGATCACCGGCGCCAGATCATGTTCGGCCACGGCCGCCACGGCCCGTCCGCCGCGACCACCGGTGTAGGTGTAGCCCGTGCCCTCGGAGCCATCGGCCAGGCGCACGGTGGCGGTGATCAGCTCGAAGTGCGTGTGCACGCCGTGCTTGGCGTCGACCATGACATCCGGCAGCGGGACCTCGAAGAGGCGGATCCGCACGGATTCGATGGCGGTCTCAGTGGGCATCGGAGGTCCTCCCTGTAGCTCGGTCGGGGTCGGTCGTGGTGGTGGCCGCATGGGCGCTGTCGGTGGGCCCGGGCAAGATCGGAGCCTGGCGGTAGAGGCGTGGGATGAGCGGGCCAAGCGTGGCATAGCGCACACAGCCGAGCCAGACGCCGGTGCAGTAGGCCGCGTCGTCGGCGAGGTAGAGCAGGCTGTAGCTGGCGGGGTCGATGGGCGGACGCTGCTCGGTCCAGTCGGCCAGTGGCGGCAGCAGCAGGGCTGCCGTGAGCGCGGGACGGGTCCGGGGCCAGCGCCACATGGCCAGCAGCGCGAGAGGCAGCCAGGTCCGGCGCACGGCCGAGGCCAGCAGGCGTGAGGTGCCGAGGTGGCCATGGCCCGCGATGAGCCGAGAGGCGCGCCAGCGGTCACGCACGCGTCCCTTGAGCGAGCGCGCGAGGCGAGCGGTGGTGATGCCCGCGATGACCCCGGCCACGTCGGGGCGACCGACCAGGGCCGAGCCCCAGACCGCGGCACTCCAGGGCGAGATCCCGACCGGCGCGACCTTGCCCGGGTGGCGCTTGTGCAGGGCCGCCGCGGACGTGCCGTAGTCGATCCGTCGGCGCAGGAGCGTGGACAACGATGGGCGCGCGTCGTGGTAGACGACCGAGGCCGGCTCGTAGCGCACGCGCCAGCCGGCATCTCCGAGCCGCCAGATGAGGTCCACGTCCTCGCCTACCTGCAGCTCGCCGTCGAAGCCCTCCATCTGCACCAGCGCATCGGTGCGAGCAAGCAGGATGGCCGCGGGCAGGAACGAGGCTCGGTTGTGCGGCCGCACGTAGCCCGGGTCCGGCCCCAGGTCCTGGGCGCTGCGGGCGACCTCGTAGCGCGCAAGTCGATCGTCCCGCTCGGCCACATCGCCGACCACGCGGGGCGCCACCACGGCCACGCTGGGATCGTTGAAGTGCGGCAGCAACTCCTCCTCCCAGCCGGCCTCGAGGCGCATGTCGGAGTCGATGAACGCGACGATCGGTGTGGTCACCAGCGCGAGTCCGGCATTGCGGGCGACGGCCGGTCCGCCGGCCCGGGCGCGCCGCACCACGACCGCGCCGAGCGCGGCGGCGACATCGCCCGAGCCATCACCCGAGCCATCGTCGACGACGATGACCCGGGCCACCTGTGTCAGCGTGGGCAACAGCCGATAGAGCGCCTGCCAGCGGTCCCGCACCGGCACCACCACGGTCACCTCCTCGAGCCGGTGCCGAGACGGGCCTGGCACCGGGTGGAGCAGGCCGGCGTCGAGCAGCGGGCGCGCGATGCGTCGCCACACGGCGGGAGAGACCGCCCCGGGCTCCGGACCCGTCAGGCGGTCGAGCTCGCGCCGGGCCGCGTCGCTCAAACGGATGAGCCGGCGGGGCAGGCCACCGATGACCACGCCGCCGTCATCGAGATGCTCGACATCCCTGTCCCAGGCGACTCCGAACCCATCCGGCACTCGTTTGGAGCGCCGGTCAGAATCGGGGGCAGAAGTCACGATTCGAGGCACTTGAGCATTGTAGTGGAGTGGTACTCTGGTTTCAGTCCACTGAAGGAGGAACAGTATGTTGGAGACGAAGCTCGAGTCAGCAGCAGCCGAAGAGGCGCCCGCAGTGGCCCTTGCCGAGGCCGAAGAGCAGGCTCGCCCGGAGGATGAGCTGACCGACGAGGAGCTCGCGGACGAGGTCGTCGTCGAGATCTCCGTCGACGGCATGTGCGGCGTCTATTGAGGTGATGCCGACCGGCGCAGCGGACTTCGACCCCCGCGCGAGCTACACGGTGGGGAATCAGGTGGTGCTGCGCAGGGAGACCTTCGGAGCCCTTGCTTACGACTTGGGCACCCGGCAGCTGCGAGTGCTGCGCGACGCCGATCTGGTGTCGGTGCTGGAGCGGTTCGATGGAGCCACCCCGGCGTCCGATGCGGTCGATGCGGTCGCACCGGCCAAGAGCCGCTCGTTGCTGGCCGCGCTCGCTCGCCTCGAACGGGAAGGGATGATCCGTGTCGTTTGACTACTTCGAGCGAGGCACCGCCGCGCCCATCTGCCTCACCTGGGAGCTGACCTACGCCTGCAAGCACTGCCTCTCCTCTTCAGGAAAACGACGGCCTGACGAGCTCACCTTCGAGGAGATCCGCGCGCTCGTGGACGAGTGGGCGGCGGCCGGCGTCTTCTACGTCAACATCGGCGGCGGTGAGCCGATGGTCCGACCCGACTTCTTCGACATCGTCGAGTACACCGTGGGCGCACGCATCGGTGTCAACTTCTCCACCAACGGCACGATGAGCGACGCCGACCGGGCACGG
>CAYZDQ010000424.1:0-3123 GCA_964476955.1 uncultured Anaerolineaceae bacterium | reverse complement strand
CCAAGGACGCATCGTCAGCACACCGAGCTTGGCTAGGCGGGTGTTGTCGAGGACCGAGTATGCCGGCCGCCTCACTGTGGAACCGACCGCATCGGATGTCGAGGGGTGAACGGGCACCGATGAGAGCCCGGCGAGTCGCAGCGTCTCCACAGCGATGGCGTGCCAGGTGGTCACGCCATGGCCGGTCGCATGGACGACGCCGTACTCGTCGGTACGAGCGAGTGCGACCAGCTGGCGGGCCAGGTCTGGTGTATAGGTGGGGCTCACGAACTGGTCGCCCACGACCGTCAGCTCGCCCTTCTCCCGGGCCAGCTTGAGCATCAGCGACGGGAAGTTCAGGCCGCCCTTGGCCCGGCACGGCCGCGGTCCATAGAGGCCAGAAGTACGCACGACGAAGGTGCGCTCGTTTTCCGCGCGCACGAGCGCCTCGCCGGCCAACTTCGAGGCGCCGTAGACATTGAGCGGGGACGGTAGGTCGCCTTCTAGGTAGGGAACGGTCTTGAGGCCATCGAAGACGTAGTCGGTGGAGACGTGCAGGACCGCTGCGTCGACCGCGGCAGCCGCCAGAGCGACGTTTCGTGCTCCAGTGGCGTTGACGGCGTAAGCCGTGGCCGGGTCCTCCTCGCAGCGTCCAAGGTGATGGAACGCCGCCGTGTTGACAATGACTGTCGGCCGGGCGTCTCGAACCGTTGCTGCCACAACCTCGGCATCGACGACATCGACCTCGTCGTGTCCGAGCCCGACGGCCCGGTACCCTGCGGTCTCGAACGCGTCTACGACGTCCGAGCCCAACTGACCAGTCGCACCGAATACCAGGGCCCCGACCATGTCAGTCACCGACAGCCCCCTCGGCCGGAAGCGGAACATGGTTTGATGGCGCGAGAGCCACCTGCGAGAGCGAGCGGAACGTCGCGATGTTGCTGTACATCGGGTCATCGAGGTCGGCGAAGTGCTCGTGGTTTGCGACGAGGTCGCGAACGATGGCGTCCGCGTCGAAGACAGGCTTGAAACCCAACGTAACGCGGGCCCGCTCGGCGCTGACCTTGTAGTTCCGGACATCCTGTCGATATTCGATACTCAGGTTCGGAGTGAGCCCCAACTCCTGACTGAGGGCCGTCACGACCCGGTCGGCCAGAGCCCCTAGCGTGACGTTCTCGGAGGCGATGTTGAAGGTGCCGCTTACCGTGGGAGCGGCCTCGACGGCCCGAACGTAGGCTGAGGCCGCGTCCTGGATGGCAAGGACCGGCCGCCAAATCGACGGATTACTCACCACGATCCGTCCCTCCTGCAGGGCCATCTTGAACATGGTGTTGATGACCAAATCCAGGCGCATCCGCGGGCTGTAGCCGCAGATCGTCCCTTTCCGCAGGATGATTACGCTGAAGTCATCGTCCTGCAAATGGCGTACACCAGCCTCGGCCTGCAGTTTGCTGATACCGTAGGGGTGCACGGTCGTCGTCGGCGAGTCCTCATCCCAGAGTTCGTCTTGCGTGAAGCCGTAGACGGAGCACGAGCTCGCGAATATGTACCGCTGCACGCCTGCGCGCTTGGCAACGTACGCAAGGTGAGCCGGCGCAGCGGCGTTGTGGACGTAGTTGAGCGCTGGGCTGAACTCGGCCATGGGGTCGTTCGAAAGCCCAGCAAGGAAGATGACGACGTCCACGCCGGTGAGATCAGTCTCGGAGAACGCCATGACATCCCGCCGGTCGAGCGGGATTCCTGGAGGAAGACGGTTGCCGAACCAAGCGAGATCAGCGACCTCGACATCATATCCACGCGCGGCTAAGCGCGGACAGAGTACGGAGCCGACGTAGCCTGAGCCGCCCGCGACGAGGATCCTCAACGCAAGTCGACCCCGTATCGGAAGCTCGAGGCCTCGGGCCGCTGGAGCCACTCGGATAGCGACTGCGCCTCGGTGTCTTTGCGGGACAGAATCGGGTCGGCCACCGGCCAGGCGATCCCAATCCCGGAATCATCCCATCGGATTCCCGACTCTGCGGCCTGATTGTACGTACCGGTAGTGAGGTACTCGATCTCAGCGTAGTCGGAGAGGACAGCGAAGCCACGCGCGAATGACGCTGGCGCCCAGAATTGGAGGCGATTCCGGTCGCTCGCGACCAGGGTCTCGTGTCGCCCCAGGGTCGGTGAGCCCGGCCGGATGTCGACCGCGACGAGGAAAGCCTCGCCACGGGTGACGCGCATCAGTTTGCCCATTGGTGGGTCCCACTGGAAGTGCAGTCCGCGAATGACACCCTTCGCGCTCCGGCTGTGGTTCAGTTGGACGAACTCGGATGGAAGGCCACGCGCTGAGTGCTGCGAGAACATATCGCGCTGATAGACTTCGATGAAGAATCCGCGGTCATCCTGAAAGAACTCGTTCTCGACGATAAGAACCTCGGGAATCGACGTGTCGCGTATCGCTACTCTCACCTTCGCCTCCTCCGGCCAACAACTTAACAGACTCGCCGGGATGCATGTGAGGCGCTGGCGTTCTTGTCTGGCGGACACGATGACGACGCGCACGGGATCTCCCCAGCCCTGATCACCGAAAATAGGCGCACATGAGCCCTGCGGATCACGCTCCATTCCGATCACCCGTTTCGGTCCAATCCGATCAGTCGTTTCGGAGGTTTCCGATCACCCATGAGGTGAGGCCGTCGCCACGCTGACGTGAGGGTGCAGGGTTCCGCCATCGTGGCTCGGACGATCCATCCGTTCGAGGAACGATGCCGGTGCCACGTCCCCGTTCCACCATGCGCAAGATCCGAGAGATCCTTCGCCTCGCCATCGGCGAGGGACTGAGCCGTCGGCAGGTCGCGGCGGCCACCGGCTCGCCCTACTCCACGATCGCCGACCACCTCGCCCGCGCCGAGCGGGCGGGCCTGGGCTGGCCGCTGCCCGAGGATATGGACGACGCCGAGCTCGAGGCTCGCCTGTTCACGAAGGCGGAGGCACCACCATCCGCGAGCCGGCCGCTGCCCGACTGGGCCACCGTGCACCGCGAGCTGCGCCGCAAGGGGGTGACCCTGCAGCTGCTGTGGATGGAGTACCGCGAGCGTCATCCCGACGGCTTCGGCTACTCCTGGTTCTGCCAGACCTACCGGAGCTGGCAGGGTCGGCTCG
>CAYZDQ010000423.1:0-3123 GCA_964476955.1 uncultured Anaerolineaceae bacterium | reverse complement strand
GGCCGGGTTCCGGCAACTGACGGCGCTGGAAGGCGGTGGCGCCACGCATGACGTCTTCGCCTATGCCAACAACGCCGAGCAGGCCCCCCGCGGCGCCGCCGAGCGACGCTCACTGGTGGTCTTCCTGAACCGATACCCCCGAGCCCACGTGCGTATCCCCGGCGTGGCCGAGGCCCTGGGGCTGGGGCATGATCCCGATGGGTTCGTGATCCTTCGCGACCATCGCAGCGGCCTGGACTATCTGCGGCAGATCGCAGATCTGCGTGACCACGGCCTCGAGCTCTCGCTCGACGGCTACGGTTGCCACGTATTCCTGGCCTTCGAGGAGGTCAGTGACCAGGACGGCGCTGGCTGGTCCGAGCTTGCCGAACGTCAGGGTCTGGCAGGGATGCCCGATGCCCACACGGCCCTCAGGCGCATGCGGGACGAGCCTATCCGCGAGGCCGTGGCCGCGATCTTCGCCACGCGCGTAGCCCAGGAGGCCTTCCTGCCGGACCTCGATGCCGAGGCTGATACCCTTGCCGGCGCTGACGCGGCGCGGACCGGTCTGGCCGAGGCCTTCGATCGCCTGGCCACGGTGGCCGGTATCGATGCCGATACCGTTAGCGTGGCTTACGATTGTGCGCGGCTCGTGAGCAAGGCCCGCTCGGTCCGGCCTCGGCTGATCGCCCAGGCCCTGGCCGGCTGGACGGTGTTCAGCGCGGTCGGCGACCTGGCCTGCGAAGGCGATCCCGAGTCGGTGGTATCCGCCTTCGACGACTGGGATGGCGGCGCGGCCGTGGGCGACCTCGCTCGACGGGCGGGGACGGGCGATGCGCCGGCGTGGCGTACCGCGGAGCTGGCCAAGGCGCTGCTGGCCGTGGCGCCGGGTGCGCTGCTGCTGGCAGCCGACGCTGAGGGTCTGCCCGAGGAGTGGTTCGAGAACCCTGCGGTGCGGGCCGCGACGGGCTGGAACGAGTGGGAGGGACAGACCTATCTCAGCGCCGAGGCCTGGGATGAGTTCGTCGACGCTCTTGCCGAGCGCGAGATGCTGCTCGATCTGCCCAGTGCCAGCAACACGGCCGCGGAGCTGCGCCGTCGAGCCGCCGAGGCGAGCTACCGGCTCGGGCCCCCCGCCGAGGCCGGCTCAGACGCATGAGCACCGATCGCCTCGGCGATCTGGTCGCTGACATCACCACCTGTCGCCGTTGCCCGCGCCTCGTGGAGTGGCGCGAGGAGGTCGCCCGCGCCAAGGTCGCGCGCTACCGGGACTCGGTCTACTGGGGTCGCCCGGTACCCGGCTTCGGCGATCCCGATGCGAGGCTCCTGCTGGTGGGACTGGCCCCGGCTGCCCACGGGGGCAACCGCAGCGGCCGCGTGTTCACCGGCGACAGCCGCGGCGTGTCAGGCGAGCTGCTCTTCGCCTCCCTTCACCGCACGGGCTATTCGCCGCGTCTGCGCACGGTCAGCGCCAGCGAGGGCCTGCGTCTGGACGACTGCTACGTCTCGGCCGTGAACCGCTGCGCGCCGCCGGCCAACAAGCCCACCACCGCGGAGCGAGACGAATGCCTGCCGTTCCTCGTGCGTGAGTTGGCGCTGCTGCCGCGCGTTCGGGTGATCCTGGCGCTCGGCGGCTATGCCTGGGACGCGGTGCTGCGTGTGCTCGCAGGGGAGGGGCACAAGCTCAGCCCCAAGCCGCGCTTCGGTCATGGAGCCGAGGTAGCAGTGGGGTCGTACACCCTGCTCGGCTGCTATCACCCCAGCCAGCAGAACACGTTCACCGGGCGGCTCACACCGGCCATGGTGGACGAGGTCCTGGCGCGGGCTCGTTCGCTGGCTGAGCGGGCCGCTGCGACCGAATGAATAAGGGCTGACATTCGGCCGGCACCGCGCTATACATCTCCTACCGCCGCGGAACGGGAGGGCGAGGTGCCGTCCGGGGGGCTCGGCAGTCCAGACAGTGGAGTGAGGGTCCCCTATGAACACACGAACGGGCGGCGCCGTGACGGGCGCAGCGCTCCTGACCATCGCGCTCGCAGCACCGGTCGGTGCCGGCGCCACCACCGAGGTCCTCGCGGAGGGTCTCAACGGAGCCCGCGGGGTCACCATCGGCGCAGATGGCGCGATCTATGTGGCCGAGGCCGGCCTGGGTGGCGACGATTGCCCCATGGGTGAGACCGGCACTTGCTATGGCCCGACCGGCTCCATCACGCGCATCTCCGACGGCGCGGCCGAGCGAATCGTCGAGGGGCTACCCTCGGCGGCCAATGCGGAGGGCGCGTTCGGCGTCTCTGATCTGGTCGTGCTTGACGACGACTCGTTCCTGGTGGTCACCAACCTGGGCGGGGATCCGGCCATGCGCGCCGAAGGCAGCGACTACGGCTGGCTCGCCAGCGTGGGCGCAGATGGCGGGCTGACGCTCCTGGCGGACGTGGCCGCCTTCGAATCCAGCGACGACCCCGATGCCGAGTTCGCGCAGGTGCCTGACTCCAACCCCCATTCGCTGGCGCTGGTCGACGGCGGCACGCTGGTAGCCGATGCCGGCGGTAATGACCTGCTGCTCGTAGGTGACGATGGCGCGGTCTCGCTGGTCGCGCTCCTGCCGCCGACGGTGCACGAGTTCCCCGCCGCGCTGCTGGCGGCCATGGGCCCGCCCCCGGGCGAGGAGATGGCCGAGGGTGAGGCGGCCGCGGATGGAGCTCCGGCCGAGGCCAGCGCAGAGGGGGAGGCCATGCCCGAGTTCGTGCCTATCCCCGTGGAGTCGGTGCCCACCTCCGTGGTGGTCGGACCCGACGGTGCCTATTACGTGGGCGAGCTGACCGGTGGTCCCTTCCCGGCCGGTAGTGCCTCGGTCTACCGCATCGCGCCCGACGGCACCACCGAGGTGTATGCCACCGGCTTCAGCGCGATCATGGACCTGGCCTTCGCCGACGACGAGACGCTCTACGTGGCTGAGCTCGTGCACGACGGCCTGATGCCGGTGTTCATGGGCGAGGCGCCGCCGATCGGCGCGATCATGTCCGTGCCCGCCGGTGGCGGCGAGCCGCAGCTGTTCGCCACGGGCGAGGACCTCATGGCCCTCGGCGGCATCGCCGTCGCCGACGACGGCAGCATCATCGTGACCACCAACACGATCATGCCCGG
>CAYZDQ010000422.1:0-3124 GCA_964476955.1 uncultured Anaerolineaceae bacterium | reverse complement strand
AGGCCCGTCTCATCCCGATACGACGAGACTTCAGATTCGGCCGCTTGAGCGTAGACCCGGAGGTCGCGGACGACGAGGCCTTCGAACAGGAACCCCAGCCACTTGACGTCGCGAAGGAGCGCCTCCGGCGAAACCCTCATCGCGGCGACCGCCAAGGACGGATCGACGAAGTGGCGCACCTCGGCTTCGCGAAGCCGGGTGCGGGAGCGGAGCGATGGGCTCCACGCCGGCAGGTTCTCAGTGACGAACAGCCGTGCCAGCGCGTCAAGGTGTCCAGTCACCGTCTCTCTCTTGAGGCGACCATCCTTGCCATTGACGTCCTTGACCAATGTGCTGATCGAGGCCACCGTCGAGACGTTCCGAGCGAGTGAGCGTAGGAGGCGACTTATCGCTCTGGGGTTCGGGCGCCTGCCTCGAGGGTCGCGGACCGCGTCATCGAGATGAGGAACGTCGATGCTCGCGACTTGGTCGATATAGCCGCGCACCAGGCGCTGACCAGCGACGACATCAGAGTCGAGACTTCCCGGCCAGCCGCCGATCGCGACGAGTTCCGCGATGCGCGGAATCGTCAGGTTGGTGTCGGGCGCCGTGACGGTGTTGCCTGCCAGGATTTCGCGGACGGACACCCCGCCCGGTGAGTATCCCGCCTCGAAGAGCGTCATCGGTCGCATCCTCAGCCGGTCGAACCGACCCGGTCCAGGATGACGGGGTAGCTGGCTCAGCGGAGCAGCGGAGCCGGTCAGGATGAACTGGCCGCGAACTCCCTGGTCATCGACTCGTGCGCGAACATGGTCCCAGACCTCCGGGACGCGTTGCCACTCGTCGACCAGTCGTGGGATGTCACCGGCAAGGATCAGGCCCGGGTCGACGAGAGCGGCTTCGCGTGCCGCCTTGTCGATGTCCAGGCGGACTTCGCTGGCAGCAGCTTGGCGGGCCGTCGCGGTCTTCCCGCAGGCCTTCGGCCCTTCGACGAGCACAGCACCGAGGCTTCGAAGCGCTTGAGTGAGTTCCTCGTCGACGACCCGAGGCCTGTACTCCATGGCTGCATGCTACGGGAATCCGAGAGTTTCGTCAAGTTTTATGGTGCACCATGCGGCATTTTTACAGGGTAGTATGCAGAAGTTTCAAGGGGTACCTTGCGACAGTCTGTCGGCGCCATCGGTGAGCCTATGGAGCCTCGTTCGCCAAGTACTCCACGAGGGCGTTCTGCCAGGGGCGCATCTCTACTCCGGCGGCCCGTGCCTTGGAGGTGTCGAGCACGCCCCAGGGCGGGGGGTCGGAACTACGTTCGTACTCGGCCAGCGTGATCGAACGGATCTCGCGACCGGGTCGGCGGATGCCCAACACGGCCCGGGCCCACTCGAAGCGGGAGGCGGCACCGGCGTTGACGAGGTGGAAGACCCCGCCGTTCGTGCGTGCCACGAGCTCGTAGACCGCGCGGGCCAGATCCGGCGTGTACGTGGGGCAGCCGATCTCATCGGACACTACGGACAACGGCCCATCGACCTTGTCCGCGGCGGCGGTGATCTTGTCGGGGAAGTCATTGCCGGGCGGGCCGAAGAGCCAGGCCGTGCGCGCGATCCAGAGGCCATCAGCGCCACCGAAGGCCGCCAGCGCCGCCAGCTCTCCGGCGTGCTTGCTGCGACCGTAGGCGTTGCGCGGGTTCGCGCGGTCGTCCTCGAGGTAGGCACGGCCGTCGGTGCGCTCTCCGTCGAAGACCTCGTTGGTGGAGATGAGTACCAAGCCCGCGCCGACCGCTCGACAGGCGGCAGCGATGGCACCGACCGCCTCGCCATTGCGGCGCAGGGCAGCCTCGGGCTCGCGAGCGGCCTGATCGACGGCGGTCATGGCCGCGGTATGGATGACGAGCGTGGGTCGACGATCGCGGACGAGTGCTGCGCCGGTGGCCGCATCATCGAGATCGAGGTCGGGCTGATCCCAGCCGTCGATCGGACCCGGGGCGGCGGCGGTGAGGGCCCGGCCCAGGCGGCCCTGGTTCCCGGAGATGAAGATGCCCGGGGCGGAGGTGTCGATCATGGCGACCCGATCAGCTCCAGTCCTCGTAGCGGAAGTGCTGGGCCTCCGGGCGTTCCAGCCACTCGGACAGCGACTGCGCGGCCCCATCACGCTCCGAGGTAATGGGCTCGGTCAAGGGCCAGTCGATGCCCACGTCGGGGTCGTTCCAGGCGATACCGGATTCGGCGGCGCTGTTGTAGTTGCCGGTGATGAGGTACTCGAGGTCCACGACGTCGGAGAGCGTGGCGAAGCCGCGGGCGAAGCAGGCTGGCGCCCACATGGCGAAGTGGTTCTCGTCATCCGCCACGACCGAGACGTGCTGTCCCAGGGTGGGGGAGCCGGGCCGGATATCGACCGCCACGAGGAAGGCCGCGCCACGGGCCACACGCATGTACTTGCCCATCGGCGGCTGCCACTGGAAGTGGAGCCCACGCGTGACACCCTTGACGCTGCGGCTGTGGTTCAACTGCACGAACGAACTGGGCATGCCCAGCTCGGCATGCTCGGCAAAGGCGCCCTCGTGATAGGCCTCCATGAGGAAGCCGCGGTCGTCCTCGAACGCGCCGTGCTCCACGATGAGCACCTCCGGGATCGAGGTGCGGTGGACGGTCAGCTTCATGGGTCAGGGCATGCTCCAACGGCGGATGGTCCCGTCTTCTGACGTGACATAGACCGCGCCATCGACGATGGCCGGCGAGCCGGTGACCGGCAGGGAAGAGCGTCGACTGGGCATGTCGCAAGCATAGCTGTGCCTCTGCTTCGAGCGGGCGGGGGTCACGCGCAGGCACCGGCCGTGTCGTATGCTTGTGGTGCGCGCTCGATGCCCCAGCGCCGGCTCCCCAGCGCGCCGGAACCTGCAGTCGAACGGAAGCGGAACGGCGATGACGCATCGGGCCCGATCAGCTCGCACGCGAAGTCGTTGCTTGCGCTCAGAGCGCGGAAGGGTAGCCGCGTGATCCGGCGCTACGGCAAGCTCATCCGCCTCGGCGTGATGTTCGTGGACGGCGCGCTCGCGACGCTCTTGAGCTTGCTCATCTACCAGTGGTTCGTGCACCCTGATGCCACGCCAGAGCAGTTCATCAGTCGGAGTGAAGTCATCACTCACATA
>CAYZDQ010000421.1:0-3133 GCA_964476955.1 uncultured Anaerolineaceae bacterium | reverse complement strand
CTTCACCGGCATCGAGACCGACGTCAGCGAGCAGTTCAGCGCGAGCGACTTCGAGGGCGTCTCGGTCCAGCCCATGATCGACCGCACGGGCTATGAGCTCATCCTCGGCAGCAGCAACGACCCGCAGTTCGGCCCGGTGCTCCTGTTCGGCCTCGGCGGCACGCTCGGGGAGGTCTTCAAGGACAGCGCACTTGGTCTGCCGCCGCTGACCGCTACGCTGGCCCGCCGCATGATGGAGCGGACCAGGATCTACACCGCGCTCAAGGGAGTGCGCGGCCAGGAGAGTGTGGACCTGGCGGCGCTCGAGCAGCTGCTCGTGCGCTTCAGCGAGCTGGTCGTCGAGCAGCCGGCCATCGCCGAGCTCGACATCAACCCGCTGCTGGCCTCACCCGAGCGGCTCATGGCGCTCGACGCCCGCGTCATCCTGCACCCCAAGGACGTGGCCGACGAGGACCTGCCCAAGACGGCCATCCGCCCGTATCCGCGCAAGTACGTCCAGCCCTGGAAGACCGACACCGGCATCGACTTCGTCATCCGGCCCATCCGGCCCGAGGATGAGTCGCTGGTGGTCGACTTCCACGGCCGCCTCAGCAACGAGACGGTCTACCAGCGCTACTTCACCAAGCTCGGCTACGAGCAGCGCGTGGCCCACGAGCGGCTGGTGCGCGTCTGCTTCACCGACTACGACCGCGAGGTCGCCCTGGTCGCGGAGCGGCTCGATCCCGAGACCGACAAGCTCTGCATCGCCTCCATCGCACGGCTCATCCGCCTGCACAATTCCCACACCGCCGAGTTCAGCCTCATCGTCGCCGACGAATACCAGGGCCACGGCCTCGGTACGGAGATGGTGCGACGGCTGATCGAGGTCGGCCGCCAGGAGGGCCTCGAGAAGCTGGTCGCCGAGATCCTTGGCGCCAACAGCGGAATGGTCCGCATCTGCGAGGAGGCCGGCTTCACCATCACCGCCGACGAGGATGGCGACACACTCCAGGCGGAGCTCATCATCTAGCCGCTACTCCGGGCGGCGGGCGTGATCCGCTGCTGGTCAGGTACGAAACGACCGCCGTCCTCGTCGAGGGGGCGGCGGTCTTCTTCGTGCCGGAGCGCGCCTGCTCGGGCAGGCGGGCGGTCGAGCTAGACGATGGCCGGCTCGGCCATGGCGTGTCGCGCCGGCGTGGCGTGGCAGGCCTGGGCCACCTCGCGCGCCCAGATCGGAGCGCGCTCGAGCTCGCCGTAGCGGAGCTCCGGCCGGCTGCAGACCTTGAACGACTCAGGCGAGACGACCATGTTGGCCCCAGCGTCGATGAGGGAACGCCGGATGTGGGAAGCGGCTGAGCCGGTCAGCAGCAGCGGCCAGTCGAGACGGGTGTCGAAGGCGGCCGCATCGATTCCGCGCAGCGCGTGCGAGGGGAGGCGATCGAAGAACGCACGCACCGGAGGCGACGCATGCCGCCCCTCGGTCGGACCACCGACCACGAGCAGATCGCAGTGGTCCCAGACCGTGGCCGAAGCATCCTCGGCCGCCACGACCTCCACGGGACCATACGACTCGAGTGCACCAGCGATCGCCTCCGCGATCCTTCTGGTGTTGCCGCTCCTCGAGCCATAGACGACGACGGACTTCACGATGCACCTCCGGGTGGGGCCACACCGGCCCCAGGGGAATCTGGATGGGTGGCTGTGGCCACGGAGAAGGACCGGCCAGTCGGACACTGCGGGGTACACGATCTCCTCGGCACTGAGGTTTCGCTTGCCGCTTCACGCTGGACGTGAGCGACGGGTACCGCCACGATCCCGGCCTCCTTTCGTAACCAGTCTGCAACTTTGCTAGGGCGGCGCCCACATGCCGAAGGTCCCATGCGGCACGACCGTCCGGCCTTTCGTAATCGTTTACACACGCCCAAACCGGTGGCGAACGTGATGCACCGCACGGTCGTGACCGGGTACGCGATCCACCATGTCCACATGTACGACACGCGGACCCTCACCTCCATCGTCCTGGCGGCGGTGCTGGGCACGTCCGGCCTCGCGGCCGCAGCCGATCAACCGCCCGACCTGGCCGTGCCGGCCGATGGCTGGCGCACGGACTTCGGCGTGTCTGACGTGCCGCTGGCGGAGATTCAACCGAGCGTGCCGCGTGACGGCATCCCGCCCATCGACGAACCTCGTTTCGAGTCGCCCGCGGACGCGCGCGGCTGGATGGCCGGTCGGGCACCGGTCATCGCGCTCGAGGTCGCCGGCGACGCCCGCGCCTATCCGCTGGCCATCCTGCTGTGGCATGAGATCGTCAACGACGTCGTCGGTGGGCGGTCGGTGCTGGTCACGTTCTGCCCGCTCTGCCACGCGGCTCTCGTGTACGACCGCGAGCTCGACGGGACCGTGCGTCGCTTCGGCAACACCGGCAGCCTGCGCTACTCCGATATGGTCATGTACGACGTCGCCACCGAGTCATGGTGGCAGCAGGCTACCGGCCGAGCCATCATCGGAGAGCTCACCGGCGCTGCGCTCGAGTTCCTGCCGGCGCAACTGCTGTCACTCGACGCGTTCGAGCGGGCCTACCCCGATGGCGTGGTGCTCAGCACCGACACCGGCCACGAGCGCCCGTATGGCGACAACCCGTTCCTGGGCTACGGCGATGCCGACGAGCGGCCCTTCCGCTTCGAAGGCGCCCTCGACGGACGACTCGCCCCCAAGGAGCGCGTGATCACCGTCGGTGCCAGCGGATCGGATCCTGTGGCGTTCTCGTACGCGGACCTCGCGCGGGTGGGTGTGGCCGAGGACACCCACGACGGCCGCCCCATCGTGGTGCTGTGGGATCGGGGCATGGCCGACTCGTTCGACGCACCCGTGATCGGCTTCGGCGACGACATCGGCTCGGCCGGGGTCTTCGACCCGCTGGTCGAGGGCCGCCGACTCGCCTTCGAGCGGAACGGCGACGAGCGCATCATCGACCGCGAGACCGGCTCGACCTGGTCGGTGACCGGAGTCGCCCTGGACGGGCCACTGGCGGGCACGCAGCTGGGACGCGTGATCTCCGGGGATCACTTCTGGTTCTCGTGGGCCGCCTTCGCGCCCGGGACCCGGGTCTGGCAACCGCACGCCGACGACTGACGCCCGCCCAGGGCTGCCGTCC
>CAYZDQ010000420.1:0-3141 GCA_964476955.1 uncultured Anaerolineaceae bacterium | reverse complement strand
TAGTCGACCCACAGGAAGTAGGCCTTCACAGTCAGCAGCGCGACGATGCCTAGGCCGAGCACGCGCAACAGCCGTGGCTGCCGCTCGGGTTCCACGACCTTGAAGAACCCGACGAGGACCGCCATCAATGCCACGCCGGAGGCGAGGTTGAGGAGGGGGAACTGTGCCGGCAGCATCGCGGTGTGGAAGGCGGTCTGCCCGGCGTTGACCCCGAGCAGGGCTCCGACACCGCCGCTGACGAACAGCGACAACACCAGTCCGATGACCATGACGCCGCGCAGCCAGAGGTCACTCTTGCGGAGCGCGAGGACCAAGGCGGCGATGGCGACGATCCAGAAGATGGTGTAGCTCCACGCGAGCTGGGCCATCAGCGATGTGACGTTCGGCTGGAGGAAGACTTTCCAGAAGCGATCCCAGTGGCCCAGGTCCAGTCCGATCATCACGAGGGCTGCAGGCAGGGTGACGATGGTGGCCCACAGCGCGTACCGCCCTGTCCCCTTGAACAGCTCGACCTTGAAGAGATAGTCGAGGCTGGCCACCATGAACGAGCCGGCCGCGAGACCGGCGAAGAAGAGGTACATCGCCACCCACAGGCCCCAGTTGACGTAGGACCCGTAGTTGACGTCCCGTTCGCCGACGATCAGTCGACTGGCGAACCCGAAGATCCCCAGGACGATGGCGATGATGGCGAGGGCATAGAGGATGCGCCGGATGTCGACGTGGCGCGTGATGTTCTCCGTCATGGCTGTCACCCCCTCGCTATGACAGGTAGAAGACCCGGGGATCGGTCCCCAGCTCTTCCTTCAGTCGGTATACGTTGGGCAGTGCGATCATCTCCGCGACCAGGCTGCTCGGATCGTTGGCATCCCCGAACAGCGTGGCTCGCCCGATGCAGCTGGTGACGCACGCGGGAAGCTCGCCCTGCTGCACCCGGTGCAGGCAGAAGTGGCACTTGCGGGCATTGCCGATCGGCGACTCGCCCTCCTCTCGGGGTCGGGGCTCGCCGTACTCGTACATCGGCAGCATCTCGTACTGACTGGCCGTCCCGCGTCCCACGACACGATCGTCGGTGGACGGGGTCGGCTCGGTATAGGTCAGGCCGAAGTCGGCGGTGCGGGCACCGTAGGGACACGCCGTCAGGCAGGCGCGGCACCCGATGCAGTCGTCGTAGTCCACGACCACGACACCCTCTTCGTTGGTGTACGTCGCGCTGGTCGGGCAGACCGGTACGCACGGCGGCTTCTCGCATTGCATGCATGGGCGGGGCGTGAACCGCCTACCGACGTTCGGATACGTCCCGAACTCCTCTTCGATCACCGGTCTGTACACGACGCCCGGTGGCAGATTGTTCTCGGCCACACACGAGATCGTGCAGGCGTGGCAGCCGACACAGCGCCGCAGGTCGATGACCATCACCCAGCGCCGATCCTCGGCCGGCTTCTGGAGTGCGGCCAGCACCTCGGTACGCATGCGCTCGAGGGCGTCGACTTGTCCGTCGCCGCTGGTGAGCATCTCGGTGGGGCCCGTCAACTCCGCGGACGGTCCTTGTGCTGCCACGGCTTCAGACTGGACCCCGAAGACCTCGTAGCCGCTGATCGCCACCGCCGCGCCTGTCCCCACGACGCCCTTGAGGAAGCCGCGCCTGGAGATCTCCGGAAGCAAACCGGAGTCCGTCGCCGCATCAGCGTCGGCCCCGTCTTCCGGGTCGCCGGCTGGGCCGGGCCGGGTCGGTTCTCGCGCGGCTCCAGGGCCGGCCTCCCCGTTGAAGAGAGCCCGCCGTGTGATGTCGCGGTGTCGGCCGCCCCCGGTCGACTGCTCAGGTCCAGCGTCAGCCATAGCGTCCCTCCGACGATCGAGCGTGCTTCGTTCAGGCACATGGTCGGCGTGCCCCGGGCGCAGGTCATCCGTCGAACCACGGACTTGTCGCTGCGGGTGCCCGCAGCGTGATTCGGGACCCCGCAGAGCCAGTCGCGGGTTGCCGCGCCAGTTCCCGTACCAGACGACGATGCCCTGTTCGGGGGGTGTACATTGGCCGCCCGGACTGCTGAGGTGAGCGTGAACGTCAAGCTGGTTAGGGTGCTCATCGCCGAAGACCATGCCGTCGTCCGTGAGGGCACGCGCAGCATGCTTGAGCGCGACGAGCACATCGAGGTGGTCGGGGAAGCCGTTGACGGACCGAGTGCCGTCACCATGTCCGCGGAGTTGTCCCCGGATGTGTTGCTGCTGGACATGAGCCTTCCTGGTCTCAACGGCATCGAAGTCACCAGGCGAGTCCGCCAGGATCCGGCCGGGCCCCAGGTGCTGGTCCTGAGCGCGTACGACGACACCGACTACGTGACCGAGGCGCTCGCGAGCGGGGCCAACGGCTACTTGCTCAAGACAGCCGGCAGCCAGGAGGTGATCGCGGCTGTCTTCGCCGTGTCCAGTGGTGATGTGGTGCTGCATCCAGCCGTCGCTCACAAGGCGCTCGGCCGTCAGGCGGGCGGAGGACGCAGCGAGGGATTGTCCGCTCGCGAGATGGAGATCCTGCGCCGAGCGGCGCGAGGCGAGCGGACGCGGCAGATCGCGGTAGCCCTCAACGTCAGCTCGCGGACGGTGGAGAGCCACTTCACCAACATCTTCAACAAGCTCGGGGTCTCGAACCGGACCGAGGCCGTGCTGCACGCCGTGACCCACGGTTGGGTGAGTGCGCCGCCAGACGATGGATCGAATGAGCTCTAGCGCTCTTCGACGCCGGGTCGTCGGCCCGCGGGGAGGGGAGTCGCTTCGCAGGCGTCTGCCACCGATCGAGCGGCGCGAGTTCTGGGCCATCCAGGCGCTCGTGCTCCTCATCGCGGTGTTGCACACCTGGGTCGAGGTCGCTCGTGTGCTCGGAGAGAACAGTCCGCTCTACCTGGTGCCGACGACGCTCTACCTCGTCCCTGCCGTCTATGCCGCCGTCCAGTTCGGCGTTCGCGGCGCCGCCCTCACTTCCCTGTGGTGCGGGGTGCTCGTGCTCTTCAACCTCATCGTTTGGCATGACGGGCTGGAGCGTCTCGGTGAGCTCGTCCAGGTGGCCTGGATCGGGGTGGCCGCGGTCTTCGTCGGCACCCGGGTCGACCGGGAGCGCAAGGCCCGAAACGACGCCGAGATGCGGGAGGC